>JAOUJW010000007.1 GCA_029882975.1 Gammaproteobacteria bacterium | reverse complement strand
GTAATGGTCAAGTGAAGGTTCAGGTGGATTACAGCAGAGCCCAAGCATATGGCTATGAGTCAGGAAATTACGTATGGAACAGCGGCTGGTTAAATAATTCAGATGCGAAAGAAGGGGCGAGTTTCAGCTGGTTGCCGAACACAAGTACCAGTACATCGACGAATAACAAAATTGGCTCAGTGAAAAGGGTTCAGGTTTGGAAAAAAGTTAATGGGGCCGACGTGCTTGTGCATGATACTAATCGTTTCGGCTATGATAATAATCGCAATGGAAGTTTTGAAAAGCTGAACATATTTTTGCCTGTGGAGATATCTGATACGACGTTGAATTTTGCGTATTGGCCTGAAAACGACCCAGCCACAAAACAAGCCATAGAGGCAACTCGGATGGCGCCAGGTTGGTACCAGGTTGACGCCACCTTATTCGCGGCTGGTCGGTATGGGTACGAATTTTCAGCGACTAAGCAAGTGTGGGTATATGATGGCTACGGTTATTTCGTGAGTACAAGTGTAGCTACTTACAAAGGGGAAGTTACTTTAAGTAAAAACGGTGAATTGTTTTCAGATTCTATTGATTCTCTGCCGATTCCAAATTCCCCTAAAACCAGCCAAGTTCTGGATCGCTGGGGTAATGTTGTTTCAGTCGTTGGGGCTGAAGGTTATGCCATGATCGAGAACGATACCAGCTATTATTCGAGAAAGCGTAGTGCTATGGGGCTTTCATCGAGCGCGGCCGGGCTCAGTGAGGCTCAAAAACAAAGTATTTTGGCGCTATACACTCAAGCCTATAGCTACAACTATCTCAACCAAGTCACAGAAAAAACCGGTCCTGCTACGGATATCTATCGCGAAGACGGAACGCTGGAAACTCTACCGGACAAACAGCGTCCTACGGAGTTCTATTACTACAACAAGCAGGGGCAACAGGTTGTCAAAGTCGATGCCAACAACTATATAACGGCCAGCCAATACAATATGGCCGGGTTGCTGACCCGTGAATACCGTGGACAGCGTACAGTCAACAATACAGTTAAATTGGACGGCGGAATCGTCAAAACCAACTACGATGCTTTTGGTCGTAAAGTTACCCGAACCAATGCCAATGGCCACAACACGGATTACACCTACGATCGCAACAACCAGCTCATCAAAGAACGAACTGTCTTGGAAGGCGGTGCCAACAGCCAGTATGTCACCACACAATATACCTATGATGAGGCTGGCAATCGTACCAGTGTTACCAACGGTGAAGGCGAAACAACTCGTAACTTTTACGATGGTCGCGGTAATCTGATTCGTACCCAATTGCCATCTGCCTTCGGTAATCCCAGATTACAGCAAAACATCTACTACAGCTATGATGCGAATAACAAGAAAATCAGTGAATTGGGTGGTAACGGAGATTATCAAACCTGGAAATATGACGCTTTCAATCGGCCGCTGGAACATAGGAATTTGGGTGGTGCAACCTATGAATACACCTATGACAACCTAGGGCAATTAGCATTGCAAACCAACAGTAATGGTCAAATTCTACGTTATGAATACTACGAAAACGGGGCCTTAAAACGAATTGTAGACGATGCCATACGTACGGAAACCTTTTACGAATATGACATTACTGGAAACCGCATCCGAGAACGCTACACGGATCTGACCAACAATACCATCCACCAGGATGTTACTATTGAGTTTGATCAACTGGGTCGAGTCTCCCGCATCGGTGATACCAAGCATGAAACCGCTTATTTTTACGATGCATCTGGTAATCGTAAACGGGCTACGAGTACCTACTACCTTGGCAACATCTCTTTAGATATCCCGGAAAACATCTCTAAGTTGATAACGGTGGTGAGCCCAAGCGAGGGGAAAACGGATTTTTACTATTCATACGATGCCATGAATCGTATTACCGTCAGTCAAGGGGTGAAAGATCCGGTTACCGGGCAGATCGTTATCTCAGAAAACCAGGGTGTGGAACTGTCCTATGATGCTGAAGGTAACCGTAGCATCGCTACTACCTTTGAAGATATTAGTGGTACCATGACCCAGGTCACCGACTCCTATGTATACACCGCTAATAATCTGATAAAGCGAACCTTCCGTGGCGGTCAACCCAATTGGATACGCGAATACGACTTAGCTGGACGACAACGTCTGTACAGCAAGGTCAGTACCGCCAATCAATCCGAGGAGATGAGAGAGACCGTCTACGACGAAGACGGCCGTATTCAATTGCAAAAAACTTATAAAGGCACCGGCTCTACCTACGAGGGCAAAGTGGCAGGGTCTGGTTTGGCTTTGCAAACGACAGTGAGCTATGACTATCCCGGAGCTTACGATGTTTACGGAAATAACTACAAATATACGTTTGCGGTTCATGTGGGAACGAGGTATACCAACACCTACGAGACGACCTATGCCAAATTCGACTCCTATAAAGAAGAAGCGGTCAATGGTACAAGCACCATACTACGAAATGGCAGTACGACTTCCACCTATGATGTTAATGGGAACTTAATTCGTATCTTGGACGAATTTAACAAGTCTGCCGAACGTAACTATGTAGTTAACACCCAAGGACAAATTCTATCGAAAAGCGAAAACGGAAACTGGGAATACTACTACTACGCTAACAGTTCCCCGGTAGGATCCATCGGGGTGGATTCAGATGGAAAACTGGACGTGGATTTTGACTATAACTACACCCCGGTTTCTGAAACTTATCCCCGATCTACACCCGGACAGTACGTGGTAAATGCAGGGGATTCCTTGCAGTCCATCGCATTAGCTGTATACGGCGATAGTCGTTTGTGGTACTTGATTGCCGATGCCAATGGTATACAAAGTAATGCCAATCTGGTGGTGGGGCAAACCCTAAAAATTCCTAACAATATAAGCAATCTACATAACACCGCTGACACCTATCGCCCCTTTAACTTTGGTGAGGTGATTGGTGATACCTCGCCGACATTACCCGAACCTGTACAACCAGGAATCGATAAGTGTAAGCGGAACGCCATCATTATTATCGTCATAATAATAACGATAGTAGTGAGTATTTACGCGACTCCGGCTGTTGGCAGTAAAGTAGGGGCCGCCATGCTGGGTGCTTTTGTGGGCGGATTGGTCGGGCAGATGTTGTATGTCCGTTACGGTTTTCAAGACAAAATAGACTGGAAGAGTTTGGCTGTGTCTACCATCGCAGCAGGGATTACCGCGGGTATGGCATCCGGTGCCGAGAGTTCGCTATCGAGTACCATGGCACAGGCAGCTTTAAGTAGCGTCGTAACACAAGGCCTACGTGTGGCTATGGGCTTGCAGGAAAAATTCGACTGGAAGGGAGTGGCGATATCTGTTGTTATGGCCGGTATTAGCTATGGTATGGATGGCGGTGCTACCAATGCAGGATCTGTTAACGGGGCCTCCTGGGAAGGATTTGCGGGTGATTTTTTGAAGGGGGTATTCAAAGGAGTTATACGACAACAAATCAGCATGAAAGTCTACAAAGAGGGCGAAATGGATATGTCCGCGATTGCAGCGGATGCTTTTGGTACGGCCATGGGTAATGCTTTGGGTGCCAGCGCCATGTGGAATAGCGTACCCGACGATATAATCGAGCTCAAAGGAGATTATCGCCAGCAATATCTGAAACATCTATTGGCGGGTGTGGACAGGGATACTGCGAGTAGTTTGGTACACAGGGGGGCTAACTTAGATCGAGTCGGTGGTTCAATCAACGATCGAGAAGATCTAATTAGGGATACCTTGAAAGCCCATGGAGCCAAAGATGAGGAAGTTGAACGTGCCCTAAGTTTGCTAAACAAAGACGATGTACTGGGTAAGGTGGCCTCTGCGCAAACGAATTTCGGTATCAGGGCTAGTAGAAATTCAATGTTGGCCAACAATAGCGTGTTAGAGCCAAAAACTATGATACCTGGCGCACCGGGTGGGCTGATATCGGATGCACCAAGCCCACTTCAGGACGTGGCCTCGGATGCGGCCGATGCATTAGAGATGTTGGGTGAAGGGGTGATTGAACTTAGTGAAATGCTAGATAGCCCCTTCATAAAGTACGCTTTAATGGCTGTTGATGTTGCTATGGGTCCGGTTCGCTTTGCGATAAGAACAGCGATAGAAAACTCTTCAATCGGAAAATCCATCGAAGAACTCCAAGCTTGGGCCTTTGACAAAGGGACGGAACTAGTCAGCAAGCAAACCGGGCGGGATAAAGAAAGTTCTGCTAAAATAATGCTCGGAACGATAGCGGTAGGAACCCTGGCGATAATGGGGGGGATGTATCTCAGGCAAAACCTTCCGGGGATGATGAGTCGTTTCAAGCATAAGTTAAATCTCATTATGCGGGAACGTTTTGGTAGACGACTAAATTCTGAGGTGGACGCAGAAGCTAAAGCAAAAATTGCAATAAATGATTTAGATGGAGTGGCTATATCTAAAAGCGGGATACCTGAACTAAACATTAAAAGTAAAACCTTCGAAAACATTCCGTTTTCACTAAGAAAAGGTAAAACTTTTCCTGGTACAGAACGGTTTGGAGATGAGAAACAATTTATGAGGGTGACAGACCCAGACAAATACGTGGATGAGATTGCAAGGCTCTACGCTAAAGAAGGAAATGAGCTGAACCCAATTATGAGAGATAGAATTCGGGAACATGTGGATGGGGGGGTCATCTATGCATTCAAGGACGATAAAGGAGCGAAGGGGTTGCCCGGCCTACATGCAGAAGTGCAGTCAGCTAACGATGTGTTGAATCAAGTTAGAGCCACTCCTGGGTTTGATGTTGGTAGGGTTCAAGTTTCGACCTATAAGCTTCAGGACAGCCCAGGGCAAGGAGCCCCATTTACTGCTTGTAATCACTGTAGTGGAATTTTGGATGGTTTCGATATACTAACTGGTAAATAGTTATGATAGTTTCTATGGGTGATTTAGAATCAAAAGATTCTATACTGTGTTATAGGGAGAACCCCTATACAGGTATTGTGCTGTGTCTTGTTGATGGGGTGGTCGTTGAGAAAAAGACGTGTCGTGCGGGAGTGATCGAAGGTGACTATAGCCTTCCATTTCCGCTGTATGTAACTAGCACTCTCGAGGTGCATGCTGCTTTGCTCGAAGGAGATGAAGAACCTTTTTTGTTTAGTGGTAAGGAATTTAACGGTGTTGCTTACTCGCTTAATAATGGCCGTGATTCAGTTGTGAAGCAGTATGAGAATGGTGAAGAGGTTTCCCTGGCGAAGTACAAGAATGGTGTCCTGGTAAACTTGGAACATGTAGAGTCTGATGGCAGTTTGTCGCAAGACTATGTGTGGGATCAAGCCGGAAACATAGTAGATTTTTCTTTAAACACGTTAGATGATGTTCAAATAGCAATACATTTGGATTCCGAAAGGCGGGTGACATTGCTTACGATATGGGGCGACTATTTTGGGAAGCTGGACTCAATCGGAAATTTGGTATTAGTTAAGAAATTTGATCGTTCCGATTTTGTAAAAAGTATGAGTGCGGGGGAAAGTTTATATCTTTCTGGGGCTGGTGTTTCAGGTGACATGTTTAATGAACTGGTTTTGGATGGTGGGTTAGATCTAACTAAAAAAATCCAAATTTACAATACCAAGATCACTACAGATAGTTTGAAAAGAGTTCTGGCACTAAATAATCTTACCGAAATTTATATCGAGTCTGATGTTATATCGCCTGAGGAATTGCGTGCTTACAAATTGAAGCACCCTGACTGCTATGTTAGATATAATGGAGAAGAAATTTCCTAGCCGAGTACACGTTAACGTTACGCTATATCGTAGAGTGTGACCCAATTTATAAAGCTCTAGCATATATGATATACAAGAACCTTGAATTTATTAACAAGATTGATTTGCCCAAGGGCTGGATCGGAATAGTCGATAACTTTTATGACAACCCAATGCAAGTACGACAAACAGCGCTACAATCGGACTATGAAGAACCACCAGGCATGGTTCCCGGTATGCCGCAAATCGGGGGCGCAGCACGTCGGTGTATGTGCCTAGATAACATTGAGGAGGAGGCGCGCCAAGCTGGAGCATTTATTGGGCATTACCATCGAGAACAATATTTTTAATTTTCGCTATACTTTAGGTTCTTTCACCAAGCGAGCCGTTTGTCACGTAGACGATACCCAGTTCAGTGCCGTAATGTATTTAACATTGCCGGAGCATTGTCAGGGCGGCACCAGTATATTTCGGCATATACCAACAAACAGCTATAGTGCGTCTTGCGAAGAAAATCTGGATTTTACCACTGCGGAATCGTGGGAAGAAATTCATCGAGTCGAAATGCGGTTCAACCGCATGGTGGTATATCCCGGCCAATTGTTTCACTCGGTAACCCCGCCTTTTTTCGGGGACAGTATAGAAAATGCGCGTTTGAGTCAGACCATGTTTATTAATCCATTAAAGTAGCAGCGAGCTTTCAGAAGTATGTAGTAAAGGTATTTTTCATGATCAGCTTCACACTCTCCATGCGCGGTAAACTCAGCGAGCAGGCCTTGTTACCATACATTTCCGATTATTATCGATCGATCCCCCACGCCAATATCGACAGCGTATTTGGTTTCGTAGAAAAGTCCACATTGTATGGTGGGCGCCAGTTTGTTTGCGCTGAAATATCGCCTAAAGACGTGCAAGTGCTCTACCAGCTAGGGATTGGGCTTCGGTTGCCTCTGACTAATAAATATGTTGAAAGAAACGACTATGAAGATAACAGAGCCTTTTTAGAAAAATATCATAGAACCGGTAACTCCGTAATTGTTGTGAGTGATGACCTGGCGAAGTGGATCCGTGCGGAATACCCAGACTATCACATAGAGGCGAGCGTAATTAAGAACATAAAACACAACAAAAAAATTGAACGCGCTTTAGAGATCTATGACACCGTCGTATTACCGGCAAAATTGAGCAACGACTACTCGTTTTTGGAAAAAGTTACCCACAAAGAGTCCATTCGCTTATTCGCCAATGCCGGGTGTGCCTATAACTGTCCCTCAAAGATTTGCTACAACTATATGGCAAAGTCTAATTTAGATGAGACACACAAGCTATATAGCAACGCCTTTGCTTGTTCCAAGACCCTCCTGCCTCGCAAGGAACTGGGTATGGTGGAATTTGATGTGGCAAGGTTAAGCTATATGGGATTCTCGAAATTCAAATTGTTACGCTCAAACGAAGACTCGGGAACGGGGTTTTGATTTGAGCGACGCACGGAACTTTCCATTTAAACTAAAACTGTCAAGAATCTGCAGCTGAGAAACTTCCGCTTTCTGTTCGTTATTTGATCACAAACTGGGCCTTCTGAAAAACCATCCAAAACGGTTTTCAATAAATATGAGGCAATGATCTGCAGTCTCCTTCCGAATCCACTCGAGTTGTACATAAATAACCCAGAACTGATCTGTTTATAACCATTTCAAAAAATTTTTCATTTTTCGCTAAACAAATTCCGAAATCCTTGGATAAGTAATTATCGAAGCACTAACGCCCAGGGGGTAGTCCGGGTGTTAGTGCTAAATCACAAAAAAGTATTAAACGGAAACTTTATATAGGGGAAACGCAATCATGGTCGCAGTGATTACGGGTGAAAATCTGGGAATATCCACCGGTTCATTGACAACAACAGGCAGCGACGGATCGGCCAATCTGGGGGGTAGCCGGGGGCTGATGAAAAAGTTACGCGAAGAAGGCTTTGAAATTGGACGGTATCGAGTCCGTAAATTGATGGCTAAACTGGGATTGGTAGTGCAGCAAAGGGTGGCCTACAAAACAACCACCCAGCGTAAGCATACCGATGCCGTGGCAGAGAACTTGTTGAACCAGAACTTCAATCCAACCGGACCCAATGAGGTATGGGCTGGTGATGTGACCTACTTGAGGACGGGCGAAGGTTGGATGTATTTGGCGATAGTTATGGACTTGTTTTCCAGACGAATCGTTGGGTGGCATATCGACAAGCGTATGACAACGGACCTGGTAATCAAGGCGATGATGAAGGCATATAACCTACGCCAACCGCCGGAAGGTCTGGTATTTCACAGCGATCGAGGCTCGCAGTACACCAGCAAGCGATATCGAAAGCTACTATCCAGCTACGGGATTCGTGCGAGCATGGGTGACGTAGGGGCTTGCTGGGACAATGCCGTGGTAGAACGCTTCTTCGGAAGCCTGAAGCACGACTGGATCCTGAAGGTGCATCAACCAACAAGAGCACATATGCGAAAAGATGTAGCAGCATATATGAAGTATTACAACCTGGACAGGTTACATACTTCAAACGGAGATCTGTCTCCAATTGGTTATGAAATTAAATTTAGGGAAGTGTCCGGTTTTGCTTGACCAGAACAAACTACCACGTGAGTGAATAGTATACGGAAACAGATGGTTGAATTAAAGTCTGGATCGCTTATTGCTAACCAACAAATGAGCGGTTTTTGGCGGTTTAATTTGACGAGTGGTTGCTTGAATTCACAGGGATTGTTTGGTGTTTTCTTCCATGCTGAACACTCTGGCTATGTTTAATAGGCGTTGACGGTCAGTTACCCCAAGTTCGGAGTATATGGACATCAGCTCCCGAATATCCTCCGGGAAGTTCATGCACAGAGGATCGCTTTCCACGTGTTGTTCGTCGATCCAGCCTTTGGGTTTACTGTAGAATTTTTCGCAACGTCGGGCGTAGCGGTCTATGATGGGTTCAAAGGGATTGTCTAACAGATCCTGAAGTTTGTTTGGAGCTAATCCCAGTGTTTTTAATAGCTCGAGATATCTTGCCTTTGTTTGTTTGGTTTGGGAAACCAGGTAGCTGAGGTTTTGATGACGAATGGCTTGAATGTCGCGATGGCCGGAACGGATGGGGCCGATACCGAAGGTGATCCAGCAAGGTGAGCTTCCGGTCACTTCCGCTATGCGCTCTATGTCGTCAGGGGAAGGAATGGAGATGCCTGCTTCGTAGTTTCCCAGACGCGAAGCGGACCAGTCCCGGAAATGTTCATTCAGTTGAGCAGCGGTGGTGAATCCTGCCATTTTTCGTGCTTGTTTGATTCTGCTTCCAACCTTTACGGCGGTGGGATTTTTTTTGTCTGACATGCATGTCTCTTTTAAAGTGTTGATTAAACATCGTTTCATCTCTTGACATAATAGCAAATATTCAAAAAACAAGAAACTTGAAAAATACCTTGCAATCTTGAAATGTGGAGCTATACTTAGCCACAGTATTTTGGAGAGAAAGATGATTTTTACCATGACTCATACATGTAATTCGCAACCCGGATGGTCTGAAAAGGCGGCCCTTGGCTTGTCTTTTCATAAACCAAGCCGGGTCTGTGTGTTTGCAGCGGTGCACTGTATGCCCATAGCAACAATACGTCATGAACAAAATAGTGCTTATTCGAGTGATCTCGATATGAGTTAGTCTTTCGCTCAAAACTGCGGAAGGCTTATCGAAAAAGATGCCTTCCGCGGAAACCCAAACAGGACCCCGTTAGGCATAAAGCGTAACGGGGTTTTTTACGCCCTTGGAAAAGTGCCCATAGCGGCCATGTTTTTTAACAATTCGGGAAGCGTTTATGAGTGTGGTTTGCCCAAACCGCATTAACGGAGCTGTTTAGTTCTAAACATTAGGTACAACCTTAGGACTTCACACGTGTCATGGCGAATCTTGGCGTGTAATTGCACAAGGCAATGCTCCAGTGGGGAATGAGTGAGGCGGTGTTGTCGCCTCACTCAATTTTTGGTAGTCGATAGTGTTAAGTGGGTAAAGAGTGTTGCAGTAAGGTGCGAGTCCGAGTCCCCGCCGCTATCGGCTGAAAGTGTTTTTTGTAATACGAAGATGTGGCAGCGTCTGGTTGGGTTTCAAGCTGGTTGCGTGATTATTCGTCTCTGCCTGATCACACAGAAGTAAGTAAAGTGAAACCAATGTCAGGAAATTGGGAGTCGGAGTGTGGGAAACCGGCTCGTATTATGAAACATACTTATAATTTAACTGGGTGGCCCCACCACCAAAGATGGGATTGTAGCTCAATTGGTAGAGCACCTGATTGTCGATCAGGATGGTGAGAGTTCAAGTCTCTTCAGTCCCGCTTTTCCCCCTTGGCCTAATGGCAGGGCATCTGACTTTGACTCAGAAAGTCCACGTTCGAATCGTGGAGGGGGAGCCAATGGCGGCTCTAGCTTAATGATAAAGCCCTTGGATGTGACCCAAGAAGATGCGAGTTCGAGTCTCGTGAGTCGCCCCAAATACTATACGCGTCAAATTTAGAGAGTGAACCGGGCAAGCGGACCGGCGTGGCTTCGAATACCATAGGAACTCTTATGAGTTTGGAGTGCAAGTCTTCCACTCTCTGCCAAGTAACGTAGGAAGGTAAACCATCCAAGGGATGGCGCTTGTTGGAAGCAAGCTGGTGCTGGGTGCAGCATGTGGAGCATGTCCACTGCCTTCCGCCATATGGAAAAGGGTGAGTAAACCGTTCGGGGAACGGCGCTGTTTGCTAAACAGTTGGAATCTTCGGGTTTGGGGATCGAGACCTCTGCTCACCGCCAGTTTATAAACATAACCCTGTCAACAAACAGCATTGGAAGGTGAACCGGACCAGCGTGCCGGCGTGGTTTTGAACACCAATGGAACTCATGGAGTTTGGGGAGCATGTCCTCCGCCTTCCGCTATGCTGCGCACAGACAGGATTAGTCTGTAAGTGCGAAACTAATTTTGACCACTAAAGCTATATATCGCTCCTTTAGCTCAATGGAGAAGAGCGCCGGCCTACGAAGCCGGAGGTTGCAGGTTCGAGTCCTGCAAGGAGCGCCATTTTCCTCACATGTCGTGGCTGAAAGGCAAGGCGGCGGACTGCAACTCCGTCCTATGCGGGTTCGACTCCCGCCGGCATGTCCAATTTGACCAACGCTTCCCGGTTTGTATAACGATTAATAGGAGAAAGATGTGATTCCGTTGATTTTGCGATTGGATGTAAGTGGTAGACCTCAAGGGTGGATGCCTTGGGAGCAAGCTGTCGTGGTTTACAGTAAAAATCGCGTATCCTGGAGTGCAGGTGAGAATGTGTTTCGCGTGTATGGCGGCGTCAACCGTGCCAGCGGAGAGCGATCTTTTTTGGATATTCATTCCATTGTGGCGGTTAAAGGAAGATCTAAGGGTTCCCGGTTTAGTGCTGTACCACCTTTGAGTAATCGCGAGTTATTTCGTCGTGATAACCATCAATGCATGTATTGCGGATGTGGGTTTAAGGTCAGCGAGTTGACTCGCGACCATATCGTACCCAGCTCCCGTGGCGGGGCCGACAGTTGGACTAATGTCGTGACTGCGTGTAAACGCTGCAATCATTTCAAAGGAAGCCGCTTGTTGAAGGAGTGTGGGTTGGAATTGTTAGCATTGCCTTACACACCGAATTTTACTGAATATTTAGCGCTCCAAAACAGCGGGCGTATATTGGTAGACCAGATGGACTTCTTAAAGTCGGGATTTTCGCAGCATTGTCGTTGGTTGTAGTTGGTTCTGTCTTGTGGTTCTTATAAGGAACTGAGTCGAGTTCATTGAACTATGCTATGGTGAGTTCTATTATGAAGTAGCGAACTTTTTTCCTCTTATTACTTTGGATGGAACAAAATGTTAATTTCAACCGAACAGCTGACGCAACAAATTCAGGAATCAGGATCGGTTATTGTGGACTGTCGTTTTTCCTTGGCCGATGCTAACGCCGGGCAGAACGCTTATTTGCAAGGGCATATTCCCGGTGCGGTGTATGCTGACTTGGATAAGGATCTGTCTTCGCCTATTACTGCAAATAGCGGTCGTCATCCCTTACCGGATATCAAGCGGTTTTCTGAAACTTTGGGTGCTTGGGGAGTTCACAATGACTCCCATGTGGTAGCTTATGATGATATGGGCGGGGCGGTGGCTTCACGATTATGGTGGCTGTTGAAATGGCTGGGGCATGAAAAGGTGTCTTTATTGGATGGCGGTTGGAATCGCTGGCAACAGGAGCAGCGACCGGTAAGCAATGAACCCGGCTCCAATAGTCCCCAAACATACTTGGCTAAAGCAGAGGCTTCCACGTGGGTGACCACTGCGCAGGTGGAAGAGGATATGGCCGCACAGCGTATTTGTCTGGTGGATGCCCGGGCAACACCGCGGTTTCTGGGAAAAGAGGAGCCGCTGGATGCGGTGGCGGGGCATGTGCCTGGCGCTGTTAATCGACCCATGCAGTTAAATCTGGGAGGAGATGGCGGATTTCTACCGGCCGAAGACTTGCGGGAACAATTTGCGGCTTTGGTGGGCGATACGGCAGTCGACGCCGTAGTCCATATGTGCGGATCCGGGGTGACGGCCTGCCACAATTTGTTTGCTATGGAATTGGCAGGGTTGAGAGGTTCCCGTTTGTATGTGGGTTCCTGGAGTGAATGGATTCGCGATAGCCGTAGAGATATTGTCAGGGAGTGAATTTGCGGCAGAGATTCTGAGTACTTATAGGCTTCCATCTTTTCAGGAAAAGATTTACTCTTACTGAAAATGCGAACAGTGAAGGTCTTGGGGGAATTGGGTGATCGCGATAAGTAGAGTTTGTATAGTTCTTGCACTGATGTATTGCGGCAGTTTGTTCGCGGAAACCAATAAAATGCCCGCTCCGGCGGATGTGGAAAAAGGTAAGCGGCTGTATCAGAGTCACTGCCTTAAATGTCATTTGAAAGACGGAGTGGGACAGGCGCCAATTCCGGTCAATATCAAGTTACCCGACTATATTCCTGCCATGCCTCTGGACGAGACTTCTCATGCCTGGCATCACAGTGATGAACAATTACAACAACGGATTCTGGAAGGAATTCCAAATCATATGCCGGCGTTTAAAAGTGTGCTGAAACCCGAGCAGGCTTCTCATTTAGTATCCTACCTAAAAAGCCTGTGGAGTCGGCGTATTATAGAGCAATGCCAGGGACCTAAGCATATGAGTTGTATGGAGCATTGAGCCTGCTTTAAAAATCACTACTCAGTCCTTTTTGGAGAAAAACAGGTACTTTATTAGAGCGGCAATGCTCAGAATGATAATGAGCCAAAACAATATACCGAACAATCCGTGTCCCATGCCAAACCCCCAGCCTTCTCCCATATCGTGCATGTATTAGCAGCTCCGTTTCCTGGTGTTTATTTAACCGGTTCATTGATCCGGCGCAATTAAAGTATAGCAACTATACTTGGGTTTCGTTCAGAGGCCCCGCTGCTCCCTCTTGCCTTTTTTAACACTTTTAACCCTGGACGGTCCTGGTTAGTAGCTGAAAATGTCTTTTACGTTGGGAACACGATTATTTTTGTTCGTCGGAATCATGGTCTTTTTGATCATGGTATATGTTTTTCTTTCCCGATCAGGGCTGCTTGCGTTTATCGAAACCGGGGACATGAATCGGTGGATTCGCGATTTTGGTGTTTATGGGCCTTTTGTGATAATCGGTATGATGATGGTGGCGATTGTGATGAGCCCCATTCCCAGCGCACCCATCGCTTTGGCGGCAGGTGCGGCGTACGGGCATACGGAAGGTACTCTATATGTTCTCATTGGTTCCGAGCTTGGCGCTATTCTTGCTTTTTATATCGCCCGTTTGGTCGGCGCCGAAACCCTGCAGCGCTGTTTGGGTAGGAACATCAGTGATGAAACGGGCCATGGGGCTTCGGGTGGTTGGTTAGGTTCGCAAAATACCTTAATGGGAATTGTGTTTGTTTCGCGCCTTTTACCATTCGTGTCTTTCGATATTGTCAGCTACGCAGCCGGGTTGAGCCGTCTTACATTTTGGCGGTTTGCTGTCGCGACCTTGGCCGGTGTATTACCGGCCAGTTTTCTGTTGGCTCATTTTGGCAGTGAGCTGGTTTCCGGAGAAAGCGATAGAATTGGTATGACGCTGGTGCTGCTACTAGGGATTCCGGCGATCATTTTCTTGATTAAATGGGTTGTCGGTATCAAAAACAAAAAAGAATAACCTATGCTACGGGGATAATTCGATAATTTCAGGTAGCGGCAAGGAGATTTGTTCGGTGCCCCAGGGCATGGTGAAACTCAATTTATCGGAGTTGAGAAACTTGGGTTTCATACAGGGGCTGTAGCTGTTTCTGTTGGGTACCCATTGTTCCGGGGGAAAAATCCGAATGATTGACCGGGTAATTTTATTGGTTCCGATTCGGTGTTGCTGTATCAGCCCGAAATCAAAATAGCGGCGACCATCCTCATCCAATTCCATGTCATCGTCATCCCAAGGTTGCCACCATTCACTGCTGCTGTAGGGTAATGTCATGATGATACTGCTTTCATCCGGTGAAAAACAGTAAGTCGCCGCTTCACCCTTCAAATACTGGCACCCCGATAGGTGGCGTATGTCGCTGGATACATCAAACAGCTCATAGCCTTCCTCACTTTGACCGGAGAATATACTCATTAGTAAATACCTTTCACTGGGAGAAGCGAGAAGGTAGCCACCGGCGAGGCCGGCCAAGGGATAAGGCAGCGTTGTGTGCGCCACGACCGTGTCGCTATTACTGCGGACAACCAACTGAACATCTTTTCCAACTTGGACGCTTATTCTACGGCCGCTATTGAGCGAAATATTGGACAAATCATAGTGTTGCATAAAAACTTCCAGTACTTCAGTAAAAGCATAGTTAGTATTGTATACAATTCAAATAGCAAAACTGTGGATTGGTCCCCAAAATTCGGCATTAAGGATTGTTTTTAAAGCGGTTACTTACTGCAATTGCATGTCCATATGGGGGAAGACTGGAGGCCGGTAACAGCCTGGGCGGGGGAGTTTCAACATTGACCCATTGCCGGCCGTTTTGGGCTCAGCAATGGGTATGGTAAGCGTGGGTAGGGGATTTACGAACAGCTACCACCGCTCTCTGCCGGCGTTTGAAAAATGTAATAAAACCGGGATGGATGCACAAAGCGCTGATACTCGCTGCCCTTGAGTCGATATTTCCAGGGCAAGCTGCGAAAATCATAAACCCCTCCCCATTCGGTAAAGCGGGCAGCACCGGCCATTCTGAAAAGTGCTCGGACCGTCCAAAAGTATTTCTTACATGGCTGTAAAGCTTCAGTTGGGGTATGACTATTGCTCTCCAGATCGGTTTTTTTGTAGACCCACTTGCCGGGTATATGACCGCCGGAATCTACATTGATGCCGCTTCTTTGGACCGTATCGGCCTCATAGATGTTTAAGTCATAACGTATATTGGCTATATGAATAGCCGGTTTTTTCAAATTCGCATCCCATTGTAAGGGAAAGGCCTCCCAGCTCAATTCGGGTTGGGTGCTTTCGGTGATGGGAATGCCAAAGTACCAATTGGTGCTGACTTTGTCAGACCCGGAGAGTTTATGGTATTCCTCATCTGTTAGTATACGTAAAGCCGGTTTTAATGCGGCCAGTACATAATCAGGATAGTGTTTGGAAAAAGCTTCTTCCCGATGAACAAAAGCCGTGCTTTTATATTCAGTGTCAGGGCGGTAAAGTAGAGAAAACTCATCAATGAGCTGAGAAGAAACGGATCTCAGTTTGTCGGCCAGCACTGTTCGGAACACAAATTCCCCATCTTTCACCCAATCTTTAACCGGTTTACAGCTTACTTTATGATTAATCTCTATGGGTATCTCTTCGTCCTTGGAGACCATTTTGCCCATAACGGTTAATCGTAAACAATATTTATCTTGACGTTTTACTTTGCCAAGTTCACCGCGGATAAAGGAAATCTCAGTTATACCACTTTCCAGTCTGGGTACGATATTCCCGGCTTTTGATGCCCCAATGAGGGTGATGCGGGCTCCTTGTTGGTCGGCGTACTCGCGGGTAAATTCTATATACTCGTCTTGAATGTCCTTAGGTTTGAGTTCCTTGGTTGAACCGCCTTTTTTGGAAGCTTCGGTACCGGGAATTAACACTTCCACTTGCGCAGTCGCTTCCGGTCCGGCTTTGAGTTTTATACTGTCCAGTAATTGGCAAAGAGCTGATAAATCAGCATCTGATGCTTCGTTTGCATTGGCACAATTTCCAAAAACATTGCTGGCGGCTGCAATTTTGTTATTACTTTGGGTCTCACTGTACTCAACCTGGTTTAGTATTGTGTTGTGGACTTTGACGATGTAAAGAGTTGCGCGTTGAGTGTCGGAATAGTACTTAATACCACCGGCGCAACCGCTGAAAAAAACGAATAGAAGGCATAATGAGACTCGCGAACCGAGTCTGCCAAGTGTATGCTGCATGGTTTCTCCTGCCATTAGCTATTGATGACTGCACGCCAAACGCTGACTATTGAAAGTCGAGCATTAAAGTTATAGAAACAGATGCCATGAGTATAGATGAGATACGTTACCGGTTCAAAGTACTACGCCCGCGACAATGGCGGGCGTTGTTGTTTAGGAGTCGATGTTTAAATTGGTTTCAGTGGATGGTGTTAGCTCACCTTAGGCAGGCGCAGGAAGATCAATTCTTTGGCCAGTTTGTTCAAAGTTTTGCCATCCAGCGGTTTGGGTAGAAAACCGTTCGCGCCGATTTTCTCTGACCACATACGATTGGCAGGAGAATCCGTCCCGCTGACGATGATAATGGGGATATCGCAGGTTGTGCTTTTTGCCCGCAAGATTCGAGTTGCTTGAAAGCCGTTCATCTTTGGCATTTCCACATCCATTAATATCAAATCCGGTAAAAGCTCATCCGCAGCTTGAATTCCTTCTACAACGTCATTCGCTAACAGGCAAGAGAAACCCAGCAGATTGACGGTTTGCTTGGCACTAAATAGAGCGGTTTTGGAATCGTCAATAACCAGAACGGTCTTATTGCTATCTGTGTTCCAGGGTTCTTCTATGCTTGCTATGGGTTTGTTTTGTTTCGACAACATGTTTTTGAGAATGTTCATGTCTCATCACCGTGTTATGTTTCGTGCTGCGGGTTAATTTGGAGCTGCCTCTAATGACAGAATGTCGTCATTTTATTGAAGTAAATTTAACATATCAGCACTGAATTGCAGTGTGGGTGCACGGAAATTGAGATAGAGTTATCAGTTAAATTGAAGCGGCAAAGAATTTAGTGATGAGTGTCACAGTTGGGTCAGGTGGAATATTAGGTATTGCTTAAATAATTATATCCGGAACGGCCCTGCATATACTGCACTTAAGCCATGCTTAAGATAGTTATAACTTGAGTTTAATGTTGAGCGGTCAAAGTAGCCCCCACTATGTTGATAGTGCAGCGTAGAACTTTTATTACTGTTGGGGGAAATATGAATAAGATAACCAGTATAGTGGGTGCTTTACTATTGGGAGGGGCAAGCATAGCGCAAGCCACGCAATGCCCCACCACCAATGTCATTAGTGAACCAGAGTTGTTCCAGTGGACGCACCATCCAGCAACGACCGGCAATCCGGAAGAGTATTACAGCGGTGTACTCGAAATGGGTGAGGCTTCCTTTGTTATTAACGGTGAAACATTAACCACACGTGCCTATCGGCAGGGCGGTGGTAACTACAGTATACCGGGGCCGACGGTGGTTATGGAGCCGGGTAAGAAATACGTTGTGACCTTTCGTAACCTGTTGCCCTATGAGGCACCCAGCCCGGATCACAACGTCTTTAAAGATCCAAACATCAGTAACCTTCACACCCATGGATTACATATATCGCCGGAAAACCCTTCTGATGAAGTTACCCGCGTCATCGAAGGCGGTTATGCCGGGGATTATGTTTACGACATCAGTGCCGATCATATGGGGGGAACCTATTGGTATCACGCGCATCACCATGGTTCAACCTATTTGCAGGCGGCCGGCGGTGCTTTTGGTCTAATGATTATTGACGACAAGTTTGATGGTATCCCGGCTAATGTCGCTTCCATGGTAGAAAGAAAAGTCGTTGTCGCTTATCTGGATCCCAATGCCAGAGGTACCGGAGGCGACACTTTAATCAGTGGAACTCTAGCGCCGTCTTGGACTGTGAATGGTGCCATCAATGGCAACTTGTGTTCTCCGCCCGACTCTTGGCAACACTGGCGCGTATTGCTGGCTGACCGCGACGGCCGAGCTAAGACGTTGTCGGTGGGTAATCAATGTGAGCTGGCATTGATGTCTCGCGATGGTGTATGGCGTACACAGGTACCAAAAATTTTAGCAACCAACTCCATAAGCTTATCCGGTGCTTCTCGTGCTGACATCGCCGTGCGTTGTAGCGCAGATTCACAGATATCCGTGAACGGAAATCCGGTAGCTAGTATTTTTGTAGATGCTGCATTGCCTGCGGATTCCACCTCGCATCCGTTTGCCGCAGACGGTGTTTCTACCTGGGCGTCCAAACGTCCTTCCTACTTGCGTGATTTGCGTGCACAAACCCCTGACAATTTTGAAACAGTCAATATGGGCGCTCGCACCATTAATGGCGCTAAGTTCGATATGAATAGTCCTACATTTGTACTTAACGCGGACGGTATGCAGGAGTGGAGTATTAAAGGCGGTCTGAACCATCCTTTCCACTTACACGTGTATCACTTCCAAGTGGTGGGTAATTGTGGTGGTGATTTTGAAGACGGCGAGTACTACGACACTCTGGCCGGTAACTGTGCGATTCGCTTCGACCTAAATGCACAAACTTCTTCTGTGTTCGAAGGAAAAACCATCATGCATTGCCATATTCTGGATCATGAAGACCAGGGTGGTATGGGTTTTGCGCAGGTAATCGGTGGCTTGGCGCCTCCCACATTCCCGCAAAATGGTGATATAGGCAGTAACTATCAAGTGCGATATCCCATCAATGGTGGTGGCAATGGGGGTGGTACTGCGCCAAATGCACCCAGCGGGTTGAGTGCCGGCGCTGTGTCCAGTTCGCAGATTGATCTGACGTGGGCGGATAATAGCGCCGATGAAACCGGTTTCTCTGTAGAACGTTCCACTGACGGTGTGAACTTCGGTCCGGGGATTCCTGTGGCAGCGAATAGCACCTCCTACTCTGACACGGGTCTGAATGCATCCACTACCTACTGGTATCGTGTCAATGCAGCCAATGGCAACGGCACTTCCGCTTATTCTAATGTGGCCAGTGCCACTACCGCGGCGGGTTCCGGCACCGCAACTGACGTACAAGTAGGGTCCATCAGCTTAAGATCTGTAAATGTTGGTGGCGGTCGTAGAGTGGGCGAGGCAACCATACAGTTGCTGGATAACCAGGGTAACCCGGTAGCCGGAGCGGTAGTTAGCGGTGAGTTCACCGGTGATATCACCGAATCCGCCGACGGTACCAGTGATACAAGCGGCACAGCTATTGTCACCACCACCGGTACAGGACAAGGTGGCTTGACCTTACAATTTTGTGTCACCGGCATCAATGCCGGAAGCCTCCAATACAACCCGGTTCCGGGGCAGGATTGCGGATCCATGTAAAGCCTGAGTAGCATATTGTTAACCGCAGGAAAGGCAGCGTAAGCTGCCTTTCTTGTTTTAAAGTAAAAGTGTTGATGAGAAATTCGAAACCAAAAAAGATTTCACTTTTGTAAATATAGTTAAAGTATTGTGAATCTTATTTGTTTCGTATTAACGCTGTTTCCTGGTCTGCTTCATAATAATGCACGGTTGTTAACTTTTACTCAGCAGGGAATTCGATTATGAAACGTATATTGGCAAGAGTGGAAAGGGTCTCTAAGCAATTGGAGCAATCCGCACTGTGCGGCTGGCTGCGCGAGGACGATGATGCAGAAGACAAATTGAAATTTGTTCCGTCGATGCTGTTTTTCGTCTTGGGATTTAAGGATATCCTTGAGTCCATGTCAGTGAGTGAGCCCGGTACATATTTGGAGCTGGAAGTGAATACCCATTGTCTTGAAGACATGGATCACTGGAAGTGGTACTTGGAGGATCTTGGGCGTTTGGGATTTTCTGAGAAGTCCTGGGGACCGAGTAGTTTCAGTATCATAGAGAATATATGGAGCAGCAAGAGTTTTGTGGTCCGGGACCTGGTTTACACCACAATTTACCATGTGAAACGCCATAATAATCCTCTCATTTCCCTGGTCACCATTGAGATGCTGGAAGCGGCATTTGGTGTGTTTATTGATAGTATGAAAGATCAACTGCAACATTCCGGTCTGTATAATCGCTTACAGTACTTTGGGAAATTGCATGTCGACAAGGAACTGGCCCATTCCCGAGGAGCGTGGGTCAACGGAGAGCGGATTTTTCCCAATGAAAATTTCAAGAAGAGTGAACTGGACAATGTGACCTGTGCTTTACTGGAAGATGTCGTAGACGATATTGCAGGGAAAATGCTTGACGTGTTTAACTACTGGTTTCACTCAAGACACGATTTTGTCCGGTATCAACCGAAGAAAAACAACCTTGTCAGTCCCGTGCAGTAACGGGGCGACAAAAATGCGATACCTCTCGGCGCCTGTAAAGGCGCCTTTTCTTTATGCGAACAAAATCTTGGTCAAATAGTTCTCCTTGCTTATACTTGTAGGGAGTCGAGTGATACTACAGGGGGATGTATGACCATAGATGAACACGCAGAAATATTTAATGGATCTAAAGTGAGCGATTACGATCCCAGTGTGGGAATAGGGGATACGGAATTGGCTTATCGCCTGTCTTTGGACTGGGACGACATGGATGCGGGAAAATCTTTTTCGGATCTATTGCAAAAGTTTCTTGAAGATGCCAATGCGGGGAAGATTCGTTCATTGGTGATCGGTTGTTGGGGGGAGCCCTATGAAAACCCGCCGACCGCAATCATTCAGTCGTTAACACAGAACAGTAAGCTGCTCACGAGTCTCGAGGCGATATTTTTCGGGGACATCATTGGGGAAGAAAGCGAGATATCCTGGATAGAACAAACGGATTATCGGGAATTCTTTGCTGCGTATCCCCGTATTAAGTGTTTTCGTGTGCGGGGTGGTCAGGGATTGCGTCTGAGCCGTATGCAGTTGTCGTCTTTGGAAAAGCTGGTTGTTGAAACCGGAGGGTTGCCTGCGTCTGTGCTGGAGGATATAAAGGCTGCTGAATTACCGGCGCTAACCCATTTGGAATTGTGGCTGGGTTCGGATCAGTACGGTTTTGACGCTTCCGTGGATGATATCGTATCTTTGCTGGAAAAACCCATGCCCCACTTGCGCTACTTGGGATTGCGCAATTGCGAAATTGCCGACGAATTAGCGCAGAGAGTGGCTCAGAATGGAATTTTGAAACAGCTGCATGTGTTGGATATGTCGCTCGGCAATATGTCGGACACAGGCGCAAACGCTTTATTGGAATCCCCGTTGGTCAGAGGTCTGCAAGCATTGGATTTGCATTTTCACTATATCTCAGATGAGCTGCAGCAGAAATTACGTAAACTGGATGGTGTTAGCGTGGATGTGAGTGATCAACAGGAAGATGACGTGGATGGGGATGAAATTTATCGTTACATCGCGGTTGCAGAGTAAATTTCTATTGTGGTTGATGGCAACAGTACAGCCTGGTTGCTGATTGGCAATATCCCCGGTGCGCGTGTTTCCGGGTTTTTGCAGGCATTGCAATGTGAGGATGGCTGTGTGGTGAACGCAGTGTCCTACCAAAAGCTGCTGCCAAGTCCTCGGCGAGTAATGCAGGAAACTTTACGCCAATTTAAGAACCATAATACATTAATGGTTCGCTTGGATGCCCCGGGTGAAAATACTGCCGTTTTGAGCGGCTTAATCGGCCTGGGGCAGTCTTGTCCGGACATTGGCGTAACCACGAATAAATCCGTTCAATATCTCGAGCATGGCGAGCTCAAGCATATCGACTTCCAGTTTTTCGGGTTTCAATGGCTGTTACTGCAAGTGGAAGGTGTATTAAAGGATTTCAGCAAAGAAAATGGTGTAGAAATTATCTACATGAACCCGCCGCGGCTTATTGCCGCCATGGCCGATAAATGGGACTGTCAGCAGCGTTTGAAGCTAGCGGGTGTGCGCACGCCACGGTTGTTGGGGGTGGTGCGAGACATGGAGCATTTGCGTGAATTAATGTGCTCTAATAACATGTGGCGCGTGTTTCTCAAACCACGATACGGCTCTTCTGCCAGTGGTGTTGCTGCGCTGCAAATCCATCCTTCAGGAAAGTGGCTTAGCCTGAGTGGCAGCATAGAAGTCTGCTCTAAGTCGGAGAGATTGTACAATTCTCTGAAGATTCGGCGCTATACGGATGCGGCTTTAATTGAGTACATTGTGAATCATTTATGCCGTGATCAATTATATGCCGAACAATGGATCCCCAAATCGCGTCTGGGCAATAAAGTCTATGATATTCGCGCTGTGTGTTTGCGCGCTGTCGCAGACCACTATGTGGTTCGTTTGAGCAATTCGCCGTTAACGAACATGCATTTGGGGAACAGCAAGCAAGCTTTGTCTGCCTTGAGGTTGTCATCCTGGCAACGGCAGGCATTGGATTGTACGGTGGCGCAGGTCAGCGCTTGTTTTCCAAGCGCTCTCTATATGGGTATTGACGTGTTGTTGCCGCGAGGGTCGTCCAAGCCGGTGGTGTTGGAAGTCAATGCCTTTGGTGATCAAGTCAATGGGAGTTTGTCTCGGAGTGGCCAGGTGTACGCACGACAAATTGCCGCGATGAAATGTGTGTTGCAGTCGACGCGACAGGGGCACTATGTTTGAAACTATGGAAAATATAAAGATGTTAAACCTATGATGAACGTTAAACCTATGTTAGGCAGTCATGACTTTGTGATGATTACCCTGGATACCTTGCGGTTTGACGTTGCTCATCAGGAATATACAGCAGGTCGCTTACCCAATTTGAGTCGCGTTTTGCCGGAACATGGTTGGGAGAAACGCCACTCACCGGCCAGTTTCACTTATGCGGCACACCATGCTTTTTTCGCCGGGTTTTTGCCCACACCTGTATCACCCGGACCGCACCCGAGGTTGTTCGCTTTGGCTTTTCCGGGCAGCGAAACCACCGGTGAGCAGACGTTGGTATTTGATGCGCCGGATATCATCAGTGGATTCCGGCAGCAGGGCTACTATACCGTATGCGTTGGTGGAGTTGGCTTTTTTAATAAGCGTACCCCTTTGGGACGGGTGTTGCCGGATTTATTTGATGAAAGCCATTGGTCAGAAGCCATGGGCGTGACTGCGCAAGATTCCACGGCATATCAGGTGAGGTTAATCCGTCAATCCTATGCCCGGTGGAAAGAGGGTAGTAAGGGCAGGGTGTTTTTGTTTCTCAACATCTCCGCCTTGCATCAACCCAACTGTTACTACGTTCCAGGGCAAAGCAAAGATAATCTCGATTCTCATGCGGCCGCCTTGCGTTATGTAGATATGCAATTAGGAAGTTTGTTTGAGTTTTTGTCTACACAGGGTAACAGTTTTTGTGTGCTTTGCTCGGATCATGGTACGGCATACGGTGATGACGATTATCATGGGCACCGTTTGGGGCATTCGAGTGTTTGGGATGTGCCATATGCGCAATTTGAATTAACAACACAATCCTAAGTCAGGGGAAAGCCCAATGCAGCAACCTTTAAGTCAATGGTTACAACAATCTCCCTATCAGGCTTATTCCTATTCCTATCCTCATAAAAGTGCTTATCGCGTTTTTCAGCAACCGCAGTCCTTGCCTCATGTGTGGAGTGAAGAAGATACCAAGGCGCTGTTTCTTTATGTGCATATTCCCTTTTGTGAGATGCGTTGTGGTTTCTGCAATTTGTTTACTTTATCCCGGCCTAGAGCCGTGTTGCAGCAGGAGTATGTGAACGCGCTGTTGCGACAGATTCGCAGCATTGCTCCGGTTTTTGAAAAAGCGCAGTTTGCGCGTTTTGCCATGGGAGGAGGTACGCCGACCTATTTAAGTGTGGAGCAATTGGATCAAGTGTTAAGTGTTGTTAATGCCTTACCGGGCATGGATACACAGGCGATTCCGGTGTCTGTGGAGGTATCACCTCTAACCGCTACCCGGGAAAAACTGGCATTGTTGCGGGATTTCGGTATTGACCGTATCAGTATGGGAGTGCAGAGTTTTGATGATGCTGAGGTGGGTCTGTTGGTGCGTAAACAATCCCGTGCCCAGGTGGCTACGGCGTTGGAGAACATACGTCTCTGGAACTTTCCTGTTGTCAATTTGGATTTGATCTATGGTATAGCCGGACAAACCCCTAAAAGCTGGTTGGTTTCGTTGCAGAAGACCCTGGAGTTTCAACCGGAGGAGATTTATCTTTATCCTTTATATGTGCGTCCTTTGACAGGTTTGAATCGAATGGAAAGTCAGTTGGGCAAAGTCCTTACCATACAAGACCAAAGGCAGGAGCTTTATCGGCTAGGCCGGGATTATTTGTTGGCAAACGGTTACGAGCAATTGTCCATGCGCATGTTTCGCTTGCGTCACACTGTAGCGGGAAATGGGCCGGTGTACTGTTGTCAGGAAGACGGTATGCTGGGCTTGGGCAGTGGCGCCCGGTCTTATACGCGAGCTTTACATTACTCCGGGGAATATGCGGTGGGACGGGAGCCAATCAAAAAAATCATTGATGGCTATTGTGATAAAAGCGAGCAACAGTTTTTGCAGGTAGACTACGGTATCCGGCTGAGCCTGGAAGAACAAAAACGCCGTTACCTGATTCAGTCGTTGCTTTTGCTTGAAGGCTTGAACACTTCCGCCTATTTTCGACGTTTTCAAAGCGCCGTATGGCAGGATTTTGCCTGCTTGTCAGAGTTGTTGCATCTGTCGTTGGCACAAAAGCAAAATGGCCGGGTTACACTTACGGCTAAGGGTATCGCTCATTCGGATAGTATTGGGCCGTGGTTGGCGTCGGCGCAGGTTCGGCAAAAAATGCAAAGCTTTGCCTTACGATGAATTTCAATATTTTGTACCGGGGCTATCTATCCAGTTGTAACTTTAGTTGTGACTATTGCCCTTTCGCCAAGCAGCAAGATGATAAGTCCGCTCGGGAAAAAGATCAGCACGCATTGCGTCGATTTGTGCAATGGGTACAGAGGAGTCAATATGATCTCAATGTGCTGTTTACTCCCTGGGGTGAGGCACTGATCCGAAAATGGTATCAACAAGCCCTAGTGGAATTGTCCCATTGCGCCTCAGTGAGAAAAGTAGCCGTACAAACCAATTTGAGTTGCAAACTGGATTGGTTGCGTCAATGTAAGACAGAGACTACGGCGCTTTGGGTGTCGTATCATCCCAGCGAAATGGTTCTAGATTCCTTGCTGGTTAAATGTGAGCAACTGCTGTCTATAGGGATCCGCTTCAGTGTGGGCATGGTAGGTCTAGTGGAGCATATCCCTGTGCTGCAACAGCTAAGAAAACATTTGCCCAATTCGGTGTATGTGTGGGTGAATGCCTGTAAAGCGCCGGCGGTTAACTATTCCGCCGCACAGATACAACAAATTGTTTCCATTGATCCTTGCTTTGAAGACAATTTGCGGAATTATCGGTCCCTGAATGAATTGTGTTTTACCGGCGAGGATACTTTCAGTGTCCGCGCTGACGGTGGTGTTAGTCGTTGCCATTTTACAGCGGAGGAGCTGGGAAATATTTATGAACAAGATCTGCTGGACTTAGTGGGCGAGCGTCCGTGCCCCCGGGGCGTGTGCGATTGCCATATTGGTTATGTGCATATGAAACGTTTAAATCTAAGAAATAAATATAAAACAGGATTGTTAGAGCGAATATTGTATATATGAAAATTCTAATTTGGAAATCGTACTAGGGTGATCCCCTAGGTAAGTGGGAGTTGACTCCAGATTTACTTACGCGATTTGACACATTTTGGGAAGTTTTGTCTTAATCGCCCTGTAGCGTGTAGGTGGATAACCGACATGCCGACATTTTTTTCTTGCACCAAAAATAATTCCAGGCATAATTAATTGACCAAAACAGGGGGTTGGTAATCGGGGGCGGTTATCTTTATGTTTCGTATCTATCACAGTTGTCGTAGTGGCGTCATATCGTTAGCACTGGCATTTGTGCTGATGCAGTCTTATGTGCTTTATACGAGCACCTACCATGTGTTACATCATTCTGTGCCCATGTGTCCCGCCTGTGTGGCTATCAAGAATTATCAAGGTGCTGCTGTCAGTACGGCACAATTCGTTATTGCTGCTTTTTCTGACATCAGCATTGTAGAGCAAACCCTCCCGGAATTATTTCAAACATTAGAATTAAAATATCTATCCAGGGCACCTCCTGCCCTTCGGTAAATCTCATCATAAGCAAGTTTTCAGGGATGACAGTTTGTCCGGATTTAATGGGCAAGGGGAAGTTGACAGTTGGATCTGTCAGGTAGTCTTTGAAAATAAGTAGTGTCCCGGCGGTGTCTATTGCGCAAACCGTCCGGAAAAACAAATCTTCTACGCTGTTATATAGACCGCAAAGTTGTACTCGAAATGAGTAGCGGTTTTGCCAGGGACAATGGTTGGTGTGCTCTAATTTTGTATGGGCTTCGCAACTGTTGAAGAGGGCGGGAATATGCAGATACGTAGTGGGAAGGTACTTTTAAAATTAGAGTTGCGGGGGCAATCATGTTAAAGAGAGATTCTCTGCGCGTTTTGTTTAAGATGCGCATACCCAGCTTTATCGTTCTTGTGAGTTTATTGTTAGCAGCGTGTACAGACTCACCAGTTTCATACAGTGAACGAAATCCGCCTATCAATGGCCCGGAAAAAGGCCAGACGGGACTGGTTGATGGGTTTATTGTTGGTTATTGGGAAGATGAGGACCCAAATCCAGGCAGTCCGTCTTTTAATCCTATTCAGCAAAACATAAGCAATCCGGATGCCACGTCGCTGCAATTAGTTGCGACTGGAACCGGCAATTCAGAACGTGTATTTGCCAGTTGGGTTGAAGCTACCGCTACCACTGAGACTTTTCAATTAAAAGCACGCCGAGGCCCCAGCTCAAATCTAGGGGGCTGGAACGGCCCCAGCGATTCCTCTTATATCCCCATCGGTGTGGCTGCAGGTGATTCCGGCTATTTGTTCTCCGCCAATAGGGCTAGCGGGGACGGCTATGTTCTTTGGCATTCCGGTACAAATATTAAGCTTAGTGAATATATGGGGGGAATGGGACATTTCATGAATGGCTATACCCTCGACAATGGTTCTGCGCCTATGTTTGTGACGCATAACGGAGCCGGGTTTTTGCTGACTGAGATGTCAATGATGAATGGGTTTGGTATTAGTGCTTTCATGCGTTCTGATGCTGCCCCCCAATGGACGAATACCCATTATGATTTACATCGGATGGGATCGAGTACAGCGCTGGCATACAGCATGGAGTCTTTGGCCGCTGTTGTTGACGGCAACGGTAACGTTCGTGCTATTTGGGTCGAAACCCAGGAAGGTGTGAAAAGCGTACAAACTGCCCTGTTAAACACAAGTTTAACACCTCCTGCGTGGGGCAATGTTGAAGCCGTAGATACGGGCTCATTGGATGTATCTGCAATCAAATCCATGAGTGTGTCCGGTGAATCGGGTAACGGCAATGTACATATGGTTCTGTATCTGGACACCACAGCGGATCAGCTGATCCACACCCTGGATTACGACGGTTCCGGTTGGACTGTTTCAGCACGCAAAGATCTGGATATGCAGGGCATGGCCTCCATTAGCGTGGCGCCGGTTTCTGCTGTCAATCAGTTTCACCATGTTGTTACCTGGGTAGAAAACCACATGGGTGATTATTCTATCGATTCTATCCGCTATGTTCCCGGTATTGGTTGGACCAGCCAGGAAATTAAAGTGGCGGATGCAACAGCAGGTTCCACGATTGACTATTTGGCAGTGGACGTTAATGCGGCAGGTGCTGCAGCTGTTGTTTGGTTGGAGAAGTCGGGTACAACACTGCGTATTGGTTCCAGTTTACAAAATTTGGTGTTTGACAGCTCACAAGCCGTAACCGGTGTGGGCGAGTGGTCCATGAAGGAGATGGTGCACCAGTTTGCGGCGGATGCGACAGTTACTGCTGCCCAAGTGACTATGCGTGATGACAACCTGCCGTGGATTGCCTGGATGGAGCAAGGGCAAACAGCAGGCAATTTTAATCTGTATGTGTCTCAACGCATGGCGGATATTTCTGATGTTAATGACACAGGCCGCGGAGACCCTGGAACAGATCCTGGTACAGACCCAGGAACAGATCCTGGCACAGATCCCGTTCCTCCGGCCGGACCGACACCGGACCCTAATGTGGCACCGGAAGTTAAGTTGGGTACTGACTATGTGTCCGGTTATTTTGATGCAGGCAATACTGTGTTCATGGAACACATTGCCCCATCGCAAAATCCCGGTTTGGTGTCTCAGCGGTTACAAATTGTGGATGGGGATACCGTGTTCTTCAGCTGGAGCACCGGCAAAACGTTAAACAGCGTCAGTGGTGAAACCTTAAAACTTATTCGCTCAACCAATAGCGATGCGGGTTACATTCGAGAGCCGGATCCCAATGCTATCCCGGCCTACTGGATGCCAGTAGGAATCAATACGGCTGCAAGCACAGCTACCATGACGCAGTACGTAGGGCGTACCGGAATGGAAGGTTATGCTCTGTGGAATGACGCCGGCGCGATCAAAGCCAGTGAGTTCATGGAAATGAATGGTTCAGCCCACTTTATGGGTAGCGCCGAAATCGGCATGGGACAGGAAGCACGTCTCTTGATTCGCGGCACTTCAGTTAATGTGATGGCTAAGGTCGATATCGCCGCAATGATGAACGGGTTTGGCTTTAAGGTGTTCACCCGTACGGCAGCCAATAGCTGGTCCACAAGCTCAGATCAGGAACTGCACCGCATGGGAATGAGCAACCCGACTGTGGTGTATCAGGAAGGCAGCTTAAAAACGGTCTTCGATGGTGATAACAATATTCGTGCAGTGTGGGTTGAGTCGCAGGGAACCACCACGCGAATCATGACAGCGCTGTATAACACCACGACTATGATCTGGGGCAGTCCGACGGAGGTGTTGAGTTCAGCCGATACCAACAATAGCGTGGCTGTGGATAGTATTACCGCGATGAGTCTTTCCGGCGAACACGGTAACGTTAACGCCCATTTGGCTATGTTTGTCGATTCGGGAACAGACCAGATGGTCTATACAACGGATTTTGACGGAGCCGCGTGGAGTCCGGCAGAACAGCGGGATGTAATGAGTAATATGACTACACTCAGTCAGCCGACTTTTGCGGTTTATCATGGCACTCATCTGGTGTCTTGGGTGGAAGAACATATGGGTGAGATCAATATCAAATCCCTGCGTTTTACTCCGGCAAATACCTGGGGTACACCGGAGACCGTTGCTGCACCTGCCACCGGTGCCACGATTGCCAATCTGGGTGTGGCATTGAATCATGACGGTGATGCAGTGGCTTATTGGACTGAAGCTGACACTGGTGAAATGCGTGTATTGGACGCCTTGCGCCCGGCAGCCGGTCCTTGGGCAATGAAAGAATTGGTGGCCAAGCTAAACGCCAACACGGATTTAAGTCATTTGACCGCTGTGTTGCACGAGAACGGTACACCATGGATTGTCTGGAACGAAACCAGCACGATGAACAGCAGCCTTATGTTCGAAGGGCGCTTGTTTGGGCGTATGACTGACAAACAAAACACCGTGCCTGCCGGTACATCGCCAATTCCGGGACCCACACCCGATCCTACTGTGGCACCGGAGGTAGTGGTGAATACCGATTATGTTTCCGGTTATTTCGGCGCCGGTGAGAGTTTGGGGATGGAGCATCTTGCCCCAGCCGCCAATCCCAGTATGGCATCTCAGCGCTTACAAATTGTGGATGGTGATACGGTGTTCCACAGTTGGAGTATCAGTAAAACACTGGGTGGTGTCCCCGGTGAGGTGTTGAAAGTTCACCGCGCTGCGAACAGTCGCACCGGCTATACCTGGGAGCCCGATCCCAATGCGGCGGTACCTTTCTGGCTGCCGGTGGGTATAGACACAGCAGCTAGTACGGCGACGTTAACCCAATTCGTGGCTCGGTCGGGTATGGAAGGTTATGCCTTGTGGGATGATGCCGGATCGATTATGGCCAGCGAGTTCATGGAGATGGGCGGTTCAGCTCACTTTATGGGAACGGCAGATATCGGCACGGGACAGGAAGCACGTTTGTTGTCTTATGGGACTTCGGTATATGTGATGGCTAAGATCGCATTATCTGACATGATGAACGGTTTTGGTTTGAAAGTTTATACCCGCACCGGTGCAAACGTCTGGTCGACAGCGGTTGATCAAGAGCTGCATCGTATGGGTATGAACGGCATGCCAACGGTTGTGTATCAAGAAGGAAGTTTGAAAACTATCTTCGACGGTGACAATAATATTCGTGCTCTATGGATAGAAACCCAGGGTTCCACGCTTCGGGTAATGTCAGCCGTATATGATACTACCACCTTGATCTGGGGTATGGCAGAGCCTGTGTTGAGCTCAGGAGACGCCACGCATAGTGTGGATCTGGGAAGTATCTCAGGTATGAGTTTGTCCGGCGAACACGGTAACGTTAATGCTCATTTGGCCATGTTTGTTGATACGGGCGCAGACCAGATGGTCTATACCATGGACTATGACGGCGCAGTATGGAGTGCCCCCACACAAAGAGATCAGATGAGTGATATGACGACCCTGAGCCAAGCGAGCTTTGCGGTTTATCATAGCACTCAACTTGTGTCCTGGGTGGAACAGCACATGGGTATGACGACCATCAAGTCCCTGCGTTTTACCCCGACAGACGGTTGGGGTGCCCCGGAGGATGTGGCTACGCCTGCAATGGGTGCCACCATTGCCAATTTGGGTGTGGCATTGAACCACGGCGGTGACGCGGTTGCCTATTGGACCGAAACGGACAGTGCAGAAATTCGCGTCTTGAACGTTCTACGTCCGGCGGCGGGACCTTGGGCTATGAAGGAACTGGTGACTAAATTATTGCTAGGAACAAACGTTAGTCATATGACAGCTGTTCTGCATGAAAACGGCACTTCCTGGATCGCGTGGAATGAAACAGGAACCATGAACAGCACTATCATGTTGGAAGGACGTCTGTTTGCCCGTCGGGCCGACCTACGCAATATCAAGCCTGTGGGCACGCAACCTTTACCACCCGAGGTGAACCCTGTTGTGGAAACCGGGACTGATTATGTGTCCGGGTATTTTGGTGCCACCACCGATTTGTCCATGGTGAATTCTCAAGGGGCTGCCAATCCCAGCGTGCAACAGAAGCTGCAGATCGTTGGTGCGGACACAGTGTTTTTCAGCTCCACCTTCAAGTCCGATAACGGCGAAACGATGAGTGTGAAACGGGCTGAGAACGGTATTACCGGTTACAGCTGGGACGGCCCTTGGCAGCCCACCAATGTTGCCGCTAATACCTCACTGATTCAATACGTGGGTCATACCAACATGCTGGGTTATGCCCTGTGGGATGAAGCGGGTTTAATAAAGGCCAGCGAGTTCATGGATATGGGAACCATGGTTCACTTTATGGGTACTGCCGAAATCGGTACAGGTCAGGATGCCAGTCTATTGACCCAGGGTAATTCAGCCTATGTGGTAGCCAAAGGTGACATCGCTGCGGCAATGAATGGGTTTGGTTTGAATGTATATACTCGAACCGGCTCCAGTGCCTGGTCTGCAGCGCAGGAATTGCACCGCATGGGTATGGGCACGATGCCAACGGTGGTCTACAGCGACGGCACCTTAAAAACCACGGTTGATGGCAATAACAACATTCGCGCTGTGTGGCGAGAAACCCAAGGAACCACTACACGTCTCATGACTGCGGTGTACAACACCTCCAGTGGTGCGTGGGAAAGTAATTCGGTAGCTGCAGTGTTGAGTTCTGCAGATGCCAATAATATTGTGGATATAGGTGCAATTACTGCCATGAGCCTCTCGGGAGTACAGGGAGGCGACACCGCGCACGTGGCCTTGTACGTGGATACAGGTACAGATCAAATGGTGTATACCACAGACTATGATGGTACCAACTGGGCGCCTGCTACTCAGCGAGATGAGATGAGCAATATGACCACCTTGAGTCAGCCCACTTTTGCTGTGAACCAAGTAACCCAGTTAGTATCCTGGGTGGAAGTCCATATGGGCATGACAGCCATCAAGTCCTTGCTTTTTGAACCCATAGGAGGCTGGGGTGTGGTTGAGAATATCGCCATACCGGCTGACGGTGCCGCCATAGCGAATCTGGGTGTTGCGTTGAATTCCAATGGTGACGCCCTGGCTTACTGGACTGAGACGGACACAGACACTCGAGTACTGGATGCCCTGCGCCCGGCAACCCTGCATTGGGAAATGAAGGAATTGGTTGCCACCGTTGCCGCACCGACCGAAGTGAGTGCGGTGACAGGCGTACTGCACAGCAATGGTCTTCCGTGGATTGTATGGGCTGAAGGTGCCGGCTCCGCAAGCGGTGTCATGTATACCGGTAAAATGAGTCAACGCGCAGTGGATATCAGTATAACCACGGCTCCCGGTACGCAACCGTCTACCAACCCGGATCAACCCACGAACCCGGGCGGTGGTACCTTGGATCCAACAACGGACCCATCCCTGGTGACCGACAGTTGGGGAACAGCAACAGAAATTACCTCTGCTGGTTTCGTTACTACGGACATGCCGGTTATTGTTGCTCCCAAAGTGCAGGTGGCCAACGGAAACTTGTTTATCAATTGGGTAACCCAGTCCGTACCGGATCAGGCCGGCGAGTACACCGTAGCGGAATTTTCACTGATGCGTGGGGTGGGTAGTGCCGGCGGTGCTTATACCTGGAGTGGTCCAAGCGGCAATATGTTTCAACCCATCGGTTACAGCACGGCGGCAACGGATGTGCAGTTTGTTGCCAATCCGGGTACGGGAAGCGGCATCGTGGCCTGGAATGCCGGTACGCAAAGCCTAAGCAGCGAGTTCATGAGTTCCATGGGGCACTTTATGGGTAGCGCTACCTTGCCGGCTCAAGTTCATGCAGCAAGGATTGTTAGCGATTCCAATAACACCAATTATTTGCTGGGCCAGACACATATGAACAATGGTTTTGGTCTGCGGGTGCACACTCGTACCGCCGCTGACCAATGGGAAAGTCTGGCTTCCATGGAATTGCATCGCATGGATATGGCAAATCCACCGGCTTTGGTAAATCACTTTCTCTTGGCCGCCGTGGATGGCAACAATAATATTCGGGCTGTGTGGCTGGAGCAGCAAAATGGGGCGACATCACTGCAAACGGCAACTTATGACACCGTCAATAAAGTATGGGGTACGGTGTCTTCAGTAACCACCGGTGGTGTCATGTTGAACCGATTGGCTTCCGGCGTTCTCAACCGGGGTGCAGGCAATGACGATTTGGTAATGGTTTTACATACCCAAATGCAAATGACTAATGGTATGGCCATGCACGAAATCTACAGCCTGTCTTACAGCAGTTCGGCTTGGGGAACAGAGCAACGTTTGGATGGGCAATCCGCCACTTCAACATCCACTATTGCCCTGGCTCCTGTGTATGCCAAGAACACTGCGGGTCATATCAGCGTGGCTTGGGTGGAAAAAGACTCGGCCATGGCGGCTGAAAATGCCAGTGGCATGATGAATGTTCTTAAAGCGGCGCAGTACATGCCAAGCATGGGTTGGCATACTGCAGCCACTGTTATGCATGCCTGGACTCAATCGGAAGTCGCTGCGCTTGAACTGAGTATGAATGATGCGGGTAAAGTGGCGGCGGCCTGGGTGGAATCCACGTCCGGCGGCAGTAACGTGGTCGCCAGCTATAAAGAAGCCATGAGTACGCCTTGGTCGCAAAAGGAGTTGATTGGAACCGTGTTGAACGGAAGCGGTCACATTCAGTCCCTGGCTACCGCATTGGACAATAACGATATACCGCACACCGTCTGGGTCGTCGGTCATTCAGACGGCAACAATGATATGGTGAGCGTGCATCGAAATAGCCGGGCTACGTCTCTTACCAATCTTACGCCGGCCACTGATTCTGGCACAGGTACGGGTACGCCAAGCCAGCCTACCAACCCGGGAACCGGCACGACCGACCCCTCAGCGGGTGGTAACGCCATTCCCACTATTAGCGGTTGGACGACACCGGTTATGGTATCGCAAATGATGCACAGTACCAGCCGCTTCCGCATGTATGGCCCTCAAGTGGCTATGGATGATTCGGATGTGACTTCCATACGTATTGGGATGGCCAATATCAGTCGTGGAGAAAACTCCGTGACAACGGTTACCAATCAAGTGATTCGTAGTGAAGACAACGCTGTTTGGGCTAATGCATTGGCGGATAGCAACCTGTTTAGTGATTTGTCGGTAGCGGCAGTATTGGAGTCCATGCAGGCCATTCCTGCCAGCGGTATGCTGTATGGTTTGATTAGTGACGGTGAAGTTTTGTATTTGGCTAACTTTGATCCGGCTGCAGGGTGGAGTAAACGACTTGTGCCGGAGATCAATGCCCGTACCAGTCGCAGAACCCGCCAGCTAACCACCAATGAAACGGGCATGGTATCGGTTGTCTGGAGCGACATCGGCGATACCTCTACGGACATACATGCCAAACACTATATGCAAAGCAGGGGTTGGTTAAATACCGAAACCTTAACCGTACCTTCCCGCAACGTGTTGACTCCCCATGTGGTGCACGCCAATGGTGAGGTGCAGGTATCCTGGCTGGTGGACAATCCCAATACCAACATTGGCGGGTTTAATCTGAAAATGGCTGTTTATGTACCTATGCAGGGATGGTCGGCGGAATCCAATGGTCCAAGCGGTATGACCACTAATCAAACAGATGTGGCCACTGCCGGTGGTAACACCGTGGTGTTATCCACCGACACGGGTAATAACACGATTAATGCCTATATTTACGATGGTAACGGATGGTCAGCCAGAGGAAATATTAATAACAAAACCACCGGCGATGGTGTGCGTTTACGCCGTCGTAGCGATGTAGTCATCGTCGCAGGTGACGCCTATCATTTCATGGCAGCCTGGCGGGAATACACGACAGACGGAAACAGTAATTCTCCGGTCCGTTATATGACGGCGATGATTCACTACATGACCGATACCAATGGTATGTCCATGTGGCATGTGGAAGCACCATCCCAGGTAAGCGGAGTTAACGCGGAGCGTGAAAGCAATCTGCAATATGTATTGGATGCTGCCGGTAACGCCTACGCCGCATGGACCAGTTTGAATCGTACCGATGAACTGGACAATGTGTATCTCAACGTTGCACCGATGGGCCAGGCGTGGGGAATGGAGCCTTCGCTGCTGGCTTCCTACGACACGGCCGCAGACAACGATGCAGGCAGCGTTAGTATCGCTATCAATAATAACGGAAAGGTGGGTGTTGCCTGGGATCAGCACATGAGCACTTCCAGTACAGCCATGCACCATGTGTGGTTCGTCGAAAGTATTGGTCAGTAAAGTATGGGCCAATAAAGATTACGCGCATCCCCCGTTAGCGGGGGATGGGTCGACGACGAAATTAGGAGATACCGATGAATACAAATAAAAACAATTTGAATAAAGTGGGGGTTTCTATGAATGCTAACCACAAAACTAACCATAAAAAGGGGGCAATTGGTTTTGCGCCCGCAGCACTTATGCTGGCCTGTTTAACTGTGATTCCTACGAATTCTGTTGCGACGGAAGAAATACCACCAGGATTTCACCGCATGCCTAATGGTGACATTATGGCCAATAATCCCTCAAAGGCGGTGGCACCGGAAGGCTACCGGTTGTCGGAAGATGGTGTATTGCGCAAAATAGAAGAAGGATCGGCTGCCGGCGACTTGCTTGATGCTCTCAGTAATGAAATCAACAGTGAATCCACGGGCAGTGATTCTCTTGGTAGTGGCGCCATCGGTGGAGAGGCTGTTGCGGGAAGCATGGAAGCGGCACAAGCTCAAAAAACCGGTTCGGCGGCAACAGTGGATGATTTTGGTGCGATTCCGCCCGGTTACCACACTATGGCCGGTGGTGTGTTAATGGCCAACGATCCCAGTCGTGCGGTGGCGCCGGAGGGTTACCATTTAATGCCCGATGGAACTTTAATGCGCCATGGCGCCCGTATTGATCACTCCCGCCACAGTCACAAGGGTGGGGGTATGCTCATGGCGGAATATAAATACGAACGCATGTATATGGACGGTTTGTTGGATACCACGGACAGTGTTTCATCCAAAGTGGTCGTCAACGGAACCTCTTATAACTACAACATGGCGCCGACGGATATGACGATGGATATGCACATGGTCATGCTTATGTACCACACCCGCAATTATATGATCATGGGGATGGGGCATTATATGAGTAATAACATGGGAATGGTATCTAATGATGGGACAGAGTCTACGATGTCCAACGCCGGACTGGCGGACACCGTGATTACTGTAGAAGCACCTGTCAAAGGGGTCGACCTGAAGCTGGGTATTAGTTTGCCTACCGGCAGTATTGATGAACGGGGCATGATGCAGCATACCGCCACCAGTGCCAGTGTCACCAAGTATCCCTATGGTATGCAACTGGGATCGGGTACTTATGACTTTATAATGGGTGCCGGTTACCAGACGAGACTGGGTGGAGTGCAACTGGGTGCCAATTTTGAGTATACCGCTCGTACCGGTACCAACGATAACAACTACACCTTGGGAGATAAATATACCACGGGTGCCTGGGCACGCTTTACTCTGAATCGCACCATGCGAGCGGACCTGGATCTTAAATTCCGCGAGACGGGTCGAATCAGCGGCGCTGATCCGGAGTTGAATACGACCATGTCACCTACCGCCGATTTTCAAAACTATGGAGGCCAACGTTTGGACATGGGCTTGGGGCTTAAGTACGAAAATGCCGGCATGAGCAGCATTGCCGCAGAGTTTACCATGCCTTTGTATCAAAATCTGTTTGGACCGCAAATGGAAACTTCGTGGATTATGGGGCTGAAGGGCGGGTTTATGTTTTAACGTCGACCAAGGATATTACTTGCTCTTGGTTTAGAATACTCGGCTTAAAACATGTGGCTTAACACATGTGGCTTAACACAAAACCCCCGGATTTTGGCTGGGGGTTTTGTTTTGCCGACTTGTAATATGGCCATCCTTACGACCGATGGAAGCATCCATTTCCATCAATCACAAAGATGACCAGGGGTTAATCGTTTGTGGCTAAGGAGCGTCATCCCGTTTTAATTTGAGTGCCAGCTCTGAGCCAGTGCTTGGGTTCTGATGCAGGCCGGCTTTGATGTAATCTCCTGCGGCAAGCATAGACAAGTTGAACATGCGTTGTCGGTCGATGCTGCGGTTGTCCACCATGACCGTCAGGTTGTTCACTTCAAAGCTGCGACCACTTTCCAAGCTTACTGTGCCGATGTTGACGTCACTGGTTTCTACGGCGCTTACAAAACCTTCCGTTTCAATGCTTACTTCTGTTTCGATTTCCAGTTCCACTTTTTTGGCTACGACATCACCGTTGCTGTCAAAATGACCTTCTACTTTGAGCAAGGTTCCGCCAACCAAATCCGCCTCGGAGGCACCGTTTCTATACTCCGTAGCGGATGTGATTATCACATTCACACCGGCGATACCAAAGCTGGTGCCATCATAGTCGCGGGTAACTTTGGCGCGGGTTTCAAATTCACCTGAGTCGGTGCCGGGTACACCTTTGATCGCGGGTTCCACTTTGCCGGCAATAAGCACATTATTAACTATCCCTTCCGTGCTTTTCACTTCGACAAACTGACCGTTAACCAAAGGGCCGCTGTCTACGATGTTGTCGTTGTAGCTCACCGGCAGTGTGCCGATCATAAAGGTTTTGGCGGTGGAATCCAGGTTGCTCAACGCCGCTTTGACCTCCACTCCCTGTGGGTGAACGCTTAAGAAATCAATGATATTGGCGGCATATACCTCTAAGCGTGTTGCAAATACTTGGTCGTTATCGCCATTGAAACCATAGACTTCCACAATATTTCCTGGGGCAATGGCGGCGGCACTATTAATTCCTGCAACCTTGCTTTCAAACAAAGTATTGTTATCCACCACCACCGTCAGGCCCATGATATTGAGTGTGCTGTTAGTTGCCATGTCATTGTTTAACACTATCCCTTCCAATTCATTGGCGGTGTTGATTGCCGTGACGGTACCATCCGCGGAGCTGTTGAGAGCTACCGGCATACCCACGGCCAGGTCCGATTCGCTGGAACTTTGGCCATTAACCGTGATGCTGGCATGTGAGGTTTCGTACTCGGTTCCATTGACAAACACACTGCCAAATCCGGTGATCACACCAACAATAGTCCGCGAATTGCCACTCAGGGATGCATTGCCGGAATCACTGCAAGCCCACAGCCCCACAGTCGTTGCTAAAACTCCACATAAAATCAGTAACTTTTTGATATTCATAATAATATCCTTTATTCCTTTGAATCAGCCGCTACAAAAATTGGGAATATAATCCCAAATATTAACTAAATCAAGTTAATCTTTTGTAACTGAGGCGAATCGAAATTCGGATTAGTTTGCGCGATCCATCGTTGCCCACTTTGTGACAGGTGGGGGTTATCGAATAAGTTTGGTGTCGTCGCTGTTGGAGGGTTTGCTTAAGGTCTGCTTGGTGGAATACGTAAACGATTTCGCTCTACCAAGGTCTGGCCAGAGAGGATAATGTAAAAAATTTTACTGCAATCGCTGTTGGTGGAGTTGTGCAGTTTCTAAACTGTAATGACCACTTTACCTTTAACGTGCCCCTGGCCCAGATGGTTGATGGCAGCGGCGGTATCCGAAAGGGGAAAGCTGCGGTCCAGCGGTATTTGAATATGTCCGGATTCAATTAGTTGCAATACAAAATCCAGTCCTTGATTGGATTTCAAGGCCAGCATGCGTATGGATTGTTTGCTGAATAGGGAAACCACTGTGCCCAGAGTGAGCAGTTGTAATACCTGCTTCATGGCACCACCCACCATATAGTATTTGCCAGCGGGTTTTAGTACACGCCGACATTGCCATAAGGAGCGATGAGCTGCCAGATCCAGGATTAAATCATAACGCTCCGCGCTTTGGGTGAAATCTTCCCGGGTGTAATCAACCACCCGGTCCGCGCCTAATGCGCCCATGGTATCCTGCTTTTCGCCGTTGTCTACTCCGGTAACGTGGGCGCCGAAATATTTGGCGATTTGAATGGCAAAGCTACCGGAGCCACCGCCGGCGCCAATGATGAGCACTTTATCACCGGATTTAACCTGGCCTTTGTCGCGTATGCACTGGATCGCAATGGCTGCCGCTTGCGGTAGGGCGCAGGCTTGTTCAAAGCTAATAAAATCCGGCTTGTGTAACAACATTTGTTGGGGCACGCAGGCGAATTCGGCAAATCCGCCGAACGATTCGAATACATCGCCAAATACTGCATCGCCGTCTTTAAAACCACGAACTTTTTTACCTACGGCAACCACTTCCCCGGCAATATCCGAACCCAGCACAGCAAAGCGCGGTTTTCTCAGACCATAGATTCGAGCGTATAGCGGTTTACCCCGCAGTATTTCCCAGTCGGAAGCGTTTACAGAGGTGGCGTGGATTTTAACCAGGACTTCGTTGTCCTTGGGCGTAGGAGTGTCCAGTTCCTTAATGCTAATGACGTCGACTTCGCCGTATTCCGAATAAACCGCTGCTTTCATGTCGAGTCCTTTCGTTTAGTGTGGATAATACACTAACAATTAAAACAGGAAGCGCTGTACTTGTCAAAAGCTGTCAAAGATTTTCAAAAGTTTTCAAGGTTACAAAAAGTGATCAGTGTGTCGTTAAGCGTCGTCGTGCAGTTGTTCAAATTCCAATTTATACTTGGCTAAAAACTGCTTGAGGCGATGGCTGTCGTTACTGGATCGTTTTTGCTTACGGCTTTGATCGAATAATTGCCGTCCGGCTTCCGCCATAGACCGGCTCTTGCGTACCGCTTGTACAACACCGGCCAATTGAATGTGTTCAAACAAATCCAGTTGTGCATGCAATTCCGGATCAAGAAATCCAGCCGTCACCGTTTTGGGGTCGTCGGGTGTTGCCCCTGCAGACCAGTCGTGACGCAGGCGCACAATTTCTTCTTGCACCACGTCTTCGGTGATACGACCGCCATCGGCCAGGGTGGCCATGCGGGTGACGCTGGCGTTGAGATCACGGAAATTGGCGCGCCAACGGGCGGCGTCGCTGTGGGCAAATTGCAAATAACGTTTGCGGGCGGCTTTGTTAAAGCTCACCAGGGCCCCGGCTTTTTGGGCAAAGCGTTCCAACTCATAATCCAGGTTAACTTCCAAGTCTTCCATGCGCTCTTTTAATGCGGGCAGGCGGTAGGTCCAGAGGTTGATGCGTGCCAGTAGATCTTCTCGAAACCGGCCACTGCGGCTATCGGCAAACAAATCGCGGTTGGTGCCGGCAATGAGTTGGAAATTACTGCTCACCGGTGTGTCGGACCCAAAGGGAATAAAGTTTTTATCTTCAATGGCGCGTAACAACATGGCTTGTTCGTCCGCGCCCAGTTCGCCGATTTCATCCAAGAACAACACGCCTTCGTTGGCTTCCAGTAGCAGTCCGGCTCTGTGACTGGCGGCGCCGGTGAAAGCTCCCTTTTTGTGTCCAAATAACGCAGACATGGCGTTTTCACCACGCAGGGTCGCGCAGTTGACTTCCACCAAGCGGCCATTGACCTGGTCCCGCTGCTGCTTTAATTGATACACGCGTTGGGCTAGTTGTGATTTACCGGCGCCGGTCGGGCCGGTCAGCAAAATAGGGTCGCGAGAATTGATGGATATTTTTTCCAATTGGGCTATGACGCGGTTGAATTCTTTGTTTTTGGTTTCAATGCCGCCTTTCAGGTACACCGTACCTTCTTTGTGTTCGCGGAAAAAGCGCGAGGCAATTTGATCGTATTTGGATAGATCCAAATCGATGATCTGATAACGGCCGGTAGCACTCAGGCCGCGGTCCGGTGGGGAGGTTTGTACTAATCGACCCGGCAAATAGTGGGCCTCGGTTAATAAATACAGGCAGATTTGCGCCACATGAGTCCCGGTGGTGATGTGAATTAAGTAATCTTCTTTATCGCGCTTAAAGGGATATTCCCGCGCGAAGTCATGCAAGGCACCGTACACTTCCTCGAAATCCCAGGGGTTCTCAAGCTCAATTAAATGGTGGTGCACTTCCGTTTCCGGTGAAACCTGCTTAATGTCCTGAGTCACCAGGTCTGCCAAGGATTGGTAGCGGGCCTGAAACACCAGTTCCATGCGGTCGATGAGCAGGTCTTCCTGTTGGCACAGGGACAGAGTGGGGCGCCATTTTTCCCAGCGTTTTTTACCGCGGCCGCGTTGATCCAACACGGTTCCCAGCAAACTAATGGCGATTGTTTTCATATCGCTAAAAATAGCAAACTATCGAAAAGGATACAATTCTATATTGGGTTAACGAAAAGATCAGTCGCTCTTTGGCGAAAAAAGAAATAATAGATAATTATTACAATAAGATATAAATTATTTTTCCCGAAAATCAAAGTTGGCACATGGACTGCAATATCAATACGGCAAAACACAATAAATTGTAGAGGTAGACAAACGATGTGCGAAACAAACTATGAAGTCATGAATGAACACAAGGGTGTTCCGGTTAAGTCATGGACCAAAGGGGTGGCGTTTGAAGACGAAGCGCGCCAACAACTTCGCAATATCGCCGGCCTGCCTTTTATTCATAAGTGGGTGGCGGCTATGCCGGATGTACACCTGGGAAAAGGCGCAACCATCGGTAGCGTGGTACCGACTCTGGGTGCAGTCATACCTGCGGCAGTGGGTGTGGATATCGGTTGCGGGATGATGGCGGTGAAAACTTCCTTGAATGCGTCCCAGTTACCGGATCAGTTGGCCGGTATACGTTCTGCCATTGAGAAAGCCGTACCTCATGGTCGTTCCGAAGGGTACGGTCGTCGCGGTAAGCGGGATAAGGGTTCCTGGGGTGAAGTGCCTGAGGACGTGGCACAGGCCTGGAGTGCATTGGCACCGCAGTTTGCGCTGCTGTGTGAAAAACACGGCGTGTTGAAAAACACCAACAACGTGATACACCTGGGAACCTTGGGTACGGGGAATCACTTTATTGAAGTGTGTTTGGATGAGAACGAAGCCGTTTGGATTATGCTGCACAGCGGTTCTCGCGGTGTGGGTAATCGCATCGGTACGCACTTTATTGAATTGGCTCGTAAGGATATGGAGCGCTGGTTAATCCAATTGCCGGATCGTGATCTGGCTTATTTACCGGAAGGCACGGAACACTTCGATCAGTATGTGGAAGCAGTGCAATGGGCGCAGGAATTTGCCCGCATCAATCGCGAAGTGATGATGGCTCGAGTGGTTACGGCCTTGCGTGGTCAGATACCGCTGGCGTTTGAAACTCATGTGGAAGCGGTGAACTGTCACCACAACTACGTGTCACGTGAGCACCACTACGGTAAGAACGTATTGGTAACCCGCAAAGGAGCGGTGCGGGCTCGCGAGGGTGAACTGGGAATTATTCCGGGCAGCATGGGAGCGCGTTCTTTTATCGTCCGCGGTTTGGGTAACGAGGAAAGTTTCCACAGCTGCAGCCACGGTGCGGGGCGGGTAATGTCACGTACCCAGGCTAAGAAGCTGGTGAGTCTGGCGGAGCACGTGGAAGCCACCAAAGACGTGGAATGCCGTAAAGATGCCGGTGTCATTGATGAAACCCCGGCAGCCTACAAACCCATAGACCGGGTAATGGCAGCGCAAAAGGATTTGGTAGAAATCGTTCATACCCTGCGCCAGGTGGTGTGTGTTAAAGGGTAGAGCGGTCCCAAACAGGTAAGTGGTGGAAAGCGGAAAGCCCTTAGCGGGTGAAATGGGAAAGCCCTTAGCGGGTGAAATGGAAAGCCCTTCTCAATGGTGAGAAGGGCGCTAATGAAATAAGCTGTACGACACAAAAAGTAAATAGAAGGTTTTACGATGTTACAAATTGACGGTTCAAAAGGCGAAGGCGGCGGCCAGATCTTGCGTAGCAGCTTGAGCATGGCCATGGTGACCGGCTCGGATGTGCATATAAAAAACATTCGCGCGGGACGTTCCAAGCCCGGCTTAATGCGTCAGCACTTGGCCTGCGTTAAAGCGGCGCAGCAAATCTGCAATGCCCAAGTGAGCGGTGCCGAGGTGGGTTCCACGGAAATCACTTTCAAGCCCGGAGCCATTACCGCCGGCGAGTATGAATTTGTGGTGGGTACCGCCGGTAGCACCTTGTTGATTTTCCAAACTGTGTTGCCTGCTTTAGTGCTCGCAGATGGTGAGTCCCGAGTGAAATTTGAAGGCGGCACGCACAATATGTTTGCCCCCAGCTTTGACTTTGCGCAACTGGCTTTTGTGCCCGTATTACGCCATATGGGTTTTGACGTGGAGTTGCAATTGGATCGCCACGGATTTTATCCGCAAGGGGGCGGTCGTTGGCAGGCGGTTATAAAACCCTTAAGCCACAGCAAGGCATTGGACTTGTGCCAAGCAGGCGCACTGAAAGCCAAACAAGCCGTGGCCACCAGTGTCAATATCCCCGCTCATGTGGCGGAGCGAGAGTTGGCCGAAGTCGCCAAATGTTGTGGCTGGGAGCAGCAAGACCTACGTGCTGATTGGGTTTCGTGTTTGGGCAGTGGCAATGTGTTGTCCTTACGCTTGCAGCATGAGCATTGCGCCGAGGTGGTGGAGTATTGCGGCAAAATCGGTGTGAGCGCAGAGCAGGTGGCCAAGCGAGCCGTGAAAGCTTTGCGGCGTTACCAGCAGTCGCCGGCGGCAGTGGGAGAACATTTGGCGGATCAATTGTTGTTGCCCATGGTGATTGCTTGCGGCGGCGTGTTTCGCACACTCAAGCCCAGCTTGCATACCCTCACCAATGTGGACGTGATTCACCGCTTTACGGAGAAACGGTTTGAATTGGTGGAATTGGAAAAGGACTGCTGGGAAGTCCAGCTGTAATTCCGCACAACGCCGCCGAAGTGATGGAAGGCAACCCGACCTTAATGCGCTTGAAAGAGCTGGAGGTGTTGCAAAAAACACCGAACACATTGGCAACATCGATGTGTATTCCGGCTTGGACGGCGTGTTGAAGGATCTGGTGAAAAGCCCGTCCACTTTGAAACTGTAAAATTGCAAGGAACCCATACCAAACCGACCCATGGTGTTACCATGGGTCGGTTTTTTTGTGTTGCAGCAATAATTTACTTGATCGCTTGGATTGCAAAGCAATGCCTATACTTAAATATCAGTGCAATGGCACAGAAACTGTTTATTTTACGTACAGAGTAAATTAAGGCAAACGCTTTGGAATATAAAGACTATTACAAAATTATGGAGCTGAAGCGTGATGCTACGCCGGAGCAGGTGAAACGGGCTTACCGGGTGTTGGCGCGGAAATACCATCCGGATGTGAGCAAGGAGGCTGATGCGGAGGCGCGTTTTAAGGAGTTGGGGGAAGCCTATGAGGTGCTCAAGGACCCGAAAAAGCGCAAGGCTTACGACCGCCTCGGCAGTCAATGGAAAGCGGGGCAGGAGTTTCATCCGCCGCCGGGGTGGGACAGCGGTTTTGAGTTTCATCGCAGTGGCTTTGGAGGTTCCGGGAGAGGTTCCGGCAGAGGGTTTGGTGGTGGAAAGGATTCGCCCTTCAGTGATTTTTTCGAAAACTTGTTTGGAGATGATATATCGGGATTTAGTGGTGCTTCCGGGGGTGCGCGTTCCAGGGGCGGTCAATCTCAGGATTCGTTTTTTTCTTACGGCGGAGATCGTCACGCCACGGTTGTGATCGATTTGTTGGATGCTTATGAAGGCGCTACGCGTCAGCTGAGCCTGGACAAAACGGTGTTGGGAGCTAATGGGCGTCCCCGGCAACAAAAACAGACCTTGAACGTGCGTATCCCCAAAGGGGTGGTTAAAGGCAAGAAAATACGCTTGAGCGGGCAAGGTGATCCTGGCATGGGGGCTGGCAAAGCCGGAGATTTGTATTTGGAAATTGATTTCAAACCCCATCCTTTATACCAAGTGGAAGGCCACGATGTCACGGTGGAGTTACCGGTGGCGCCTTGGGAACTGGCGCTGGGGGCTTCGGTACAGGCTCCTACCCCTGCGGGTAAGGTAGATCTGAAGATCCCCGCCGGTTCGGCCAACGGTAGAAAATTACGTTTGAAAGGACGAGGGATTCCCGCTGGTAACGGCAGCGCCTCAGCGGGTGATTTGTTCGTGATTTTGAAAGTGGTGTTACCCCCAGCGGATACAGAGGAAGCCAAGGAAGCCTATAGAGCATTACAAAGGGCAGGGCAGTTTGATCCCCGCAAAGGTTTGGGGGGGTGAGTCAAAGCAGCGTCGGGGTTGGCACCGATATTGCTGGATACTCTATCCCAATTCACAGTACCTTTTTGCAGTACATTTTTACAGTACCGATTTGCAGTCCCTGTGAGCAAGCCGCAGGCAGCGGAGGACCTTATGCACGTTTCCAGCTACGAATTTGGCAAACTCGATGTGGGCGACCAAGCCTACACATCGGATTTAATCATCACACCACAGCGTGTGGAAGATTCCTGGTGGCGTAAAGACGGGCATCAACTGCAAATCGAGGATTTAAGTCTCATTCTGGCCGCAGAACCGCAAACCCTGGTGGTGGGTACCGGCTATTTTGGTCGAATGCAAATTGCAGCGGAAACCAAGCAATATTTACAAGATCACGGTATTACCTTAATACAGGAGAAAACCGGCGAGGCGGTCAACTTATATAATCGCTTAGCCGAGCAAAATCCGGACAAGGTGGTGGCGGCTTTTCACTTGAGTTGCTAGCTCTTGGTTTGCTAAACCCTGGTTTGCTATACCCTGGTTGGGTAGCCCTTGATAGGGTAACGCAAGTCGAGTGCATCAAAAAATCTAACCTCGCAACTAATGATTTAGTACTATATCTCTTTTAAAGCAGTTAGCATATGTTAGCAGTCTGGGGCCGTGCATCGATTTCTATGCGACGGTGTTGTCTGATTCCTGCGTTATACCCTTAGTATGAAAAGTAGGTCACTGGGTGGTGGTGGCTGAAAGCATAAAAACAGGTGGTCAATGGTTAGAAACCTGGAAACATGGGGGCTGCGCCTGGCCTATCCGGCGGTGATGGCTTCGGCTTTGGGATTACATTTTTTGCTGTTATGGGCCTCCATTCCCTTGGCGGTGGCTGCCTATGTGCCGGTGATATTTTCCATTGTGGCGATTAACTTATTGGAGCGTTACTACCCCTTCCATAAGCCCTGGTGTCCTGATAAAAGTGACATAGCCACAGACCTCACCTTTTTGGTGTTTTTGCAAATGATTCTGCCGCAGTTGGCGCTGATGTTGGTGTTGTTTGCCCTGGCTCAGTCCGGCGTTCTCAGTAGCGAGACACTGAGCCATTGGTGGCCCCATGATTGGCCTGTGCTAGCCCAGTTTGTGCTGATGGCACTGCTCATTGATTTTTCCACCTATTGGGTACATCGGGGCCTGCATGGTATTCCTGTGCTGTGGCGTTTTCATGCTGTACACCATTCGGTGAAAAAATTGTATTGGCTCAATGTGCACCACGATCATGCCCTGGAAGCCTTGTTTCTGTTTGGCTTTGGCTTAATGCCCTTTATGGTCATGGGTGTCAATGAATCGGTATTGGCTTTTTTTGTGGTGATCTTCGGTTCCCATGCTTTTTTCCAGCATTCCAATATTAATATTTCTTACGGCTTCTTAAATTATTTGCTGAGCACCTCCGAGTTGCACCGATGGCATCATGCTCGTGATACGCAGCTTTCAGAGCACAATTTTGGTAACACCTTAAGTATCTGGGATATGCTGTTCGGTACCTGGTATTTTCCTCATGCGCAATTTCACGATATTGGATTAAAAAATGACAATTATCCTCAGGGATTCTTCAATCAAATGCGGACACCGTTTATTAAGGGGTTGGCGGATCGGGAACTGCCGTTTAGCACTTATGCCGAGTTAGCGCAACGGTTGTTACATCGAGTTAAGCGTTTGCGTCGAGCGCAACAAGCGGAGGGCTGACTGGGTGACACATTCCCATAGCGCGGTATCTAAATCTGAAAGCGGTTCGCCGCTATCCAGTATGAGCTACCTGGCGGTTATGTTGGGTGCCTTGTTACTGCATTGGTGCTTACTGGACCTGGAACTGGGATTGGCCTGGAGTGTTTATCTGCCTGTGTTGCTGGCGGTGGTTTGTATTGCGTTACTGGAATGGCGTTATCCCTTTCAGCGGTACTGGTTGCCCAATCGCAAGGATGTTCCTACCGATCTGAGTTTTCTGGTATTGATGCAGTTTCTATTACCGGAATTGATTTTGGCGACGGCATTTTTGTTGGCGCTGGACAGCAAGGTGTTATCACAACCACAAGCCCTAGCGGTTTGGCCGCATCATTGGCCGCTGTTGTTGCAGACAGTGGTGATCATGTTAATGGTGGATTTTGCCATTTATTGGATGCACCGCGCTTTGCATCAATGGCCCTGGTTGTGGCGTTTTCACGCCGTGCATCACTCGCCGCAAAAACTGTACTGGCTCAATGTGGGGCGCGATCATCCTCTGGAAACGGCTATGTTGTTCGTGTTCGGTATACTACCTTTTTATTTTCTTGGCATCGATGCAAAAGTCTTGGCGCTGTATTTTGTGTTGTTCGACATCCATGCATTTTTTCAACATTCCAATATTAATATTCGCTATGGCTTGCTTAACTATGTCATGAGTACTTCGGAGCTGCATCGTTGGCATCATGCCAGAGAGCCGCAGGTTTCCAATCACAATTTTGGCAATACCTTTATCTTTTGGGATTTACTATTCGGCACCTGGTGGTTTCCTCATCGTAACGCTACAGATGTGGGTGTGAGGAATCACCACTATCCGCTGGGGTTTTGGGACTTAATGCGTGCACCTTTTACGGTTGGTTTGACGGACCGAGAGCAGCCGTTTCGATCCACCGGGAAGATCTGTCGTGATGTTATAACGCGGCTTAAGTCCACTATGACGCACTCGGTGCGAAAGCCATGAAAGCTACGAAAGTCATGAAAGCCACTATCCAATTGTACGGCACTGTGCATGACATACCGCCATTGGTGTGGCAGCAGTTGGATACCGCCGATACCGGTCTGTTTCAGGGTGCGCCTTTTCTGGCGGCACAAGAAGGTATATTGCGTCAACGTGGTTTACAGTTTCACTACGCGGTGGTTTCCGAGCAGGGACGGGCGTGTGCATTACTGATTTTTCAGCAGTATAGCCTGAGCCTCAACGACCTTTTGGTGGATGCAAATTGGTTTAGAGCGCTGCAGCGTGTGGCGATCGTACGTTGCTTGAGTCGTAGACCCATTGTGACCATGATCGTTTGTGGTGATGTGGTCAGTACGGGTGTACAGGGTTTGCTGTTTGCAGAGCATGTAGACGCTGAGCACAGGGCTGCCTTACTTGAAGCAGTGGCAGAGCGGGTTCGCGTGAGAGTACGAAAGCGCGCAGGTTTTGGTTTGTTGCTGTTAAAAGACTTACAGCACGACATGAGTCATGCCAAAGTGCTTGGTGGCTATGCCTCTTTGAGTTTGCCGCCCACCATGGTCTTACCCATACCACAGCAGTGGAACAGTTTAAACGACTACATGGCCAGCCTCAAAAGTAAATATCGCACCCGCATCAAGCAAATTCGACGTGCCGCAGAACCTTTGCAGCGTCGCTTGCTCAGTCTTGCAGATCTGGAACGTTATCATTCGGAAATCGATGCTTTGTACGCCGCGGTTTACCAAAGAGCCAAAGCCAAAGGTCCGTATCTGGGGGTGGACTATTTTGTTTCCTTGCGGCGGCAATTACCTTTGGAGCGTTATCAGATAGAAGGCTATTTTCTCGGACAACGTTTAATGGCGTTCAATACCCGCTATAAGGTCAATGGCGTGGTGGAAAGTGCTTTTTTTGGTGTGACCGAGCAGGATAACCGGGAGTACCAGTTGCTCAAGTGCATGTTGGTGGATGATCTGGAATATGCCATCCACAACAATGCTGTATTACTGCATTTGGGTCGTACCAATTATTGGATGAAAAGTGCATTGGGCGCGCAGGCGGTGGCGTGTTTTTCCTGTTATCGACCTCTTAATCGTTGGTCTTCGATCTTGGCAGCCATGATTGGTCCTTTAACTGAGGCGGAGCCGTGGGTGGCGTGCCAACCGTTTCGGGGTGAGGCCCCGGACTGGCTGGCGCCGTTGCCGCCCGTGCATAGCTTTTTATCCTTAGAACGCAGCAAGAGTGTGTTGGGGTAGGGGCATGTGCGGAATTGCAGGCATGGTACATTTAAGCGGCCAAGGTAAACCGGAAGAGGCGGTGCTGGCTCGCATGAGTGAACGTTTGCAGCATCGCGGTCCCGATTCCAGCGGCTGTTTTGTGCATGAGTCCGTGGGTTTGAGTTTTCGGCGCTTGAAAATTATGGACCCGGAGGGCGGCGACCAGCCCTTGTTCTCTCACGATAACTCGGTGGTATTGATTTGCAATGGGGAAATCTTTAATCACCGCGAGCTCAAAGCATCGTTGCAAGATCAGAATATTCAATTCAAAACCCAGTCCGATGTGGAAGTACTCATATATCTATACCTGGAGCAAGGCCCGGATTTCGTTAAAAGCCTCAACGGCCAGTTTGCCTTTGCTTTGTACGATATGCGCCAGCGGCGCTTAATGCTGGCCAGGGACCACTTTGGTATTTGTCCGCTGTTTTATACGCTGGCAGAGAAAGAGCTGATTTTTGCCTCGGAAATAAAAGCGCTGCTGCAACATCCCAAAGTGAATGCCGCGGTGGATCTGCGTGGTCTGGATCAAATCATGACGTTCCCCGGTCTGGTGAGTCCAACGACCTTGTTTCAAGGCATTCACAGTTTAAAAAGCGGACACTATGCCTTGGTGCAACACGGTGATATTCAAATGCGCCGCTATTGGGATTTGGATTATCCCTTAAGTTCAACAGATAGCTACTCGGAAAGCGCCACAGCAAGAAAGTCGGATGAGGAATATTTGCAGCAGTTACAAGAGTTAATGACCCGTTCCATTGCTTATCGTTTGCAATCCGATGTACCGCTGGGGTGTTATTTGAGCGGTGGTTTGGACTCCTCGTTGATTCTAGGGCTGGCTTCCCAGATCAGCACCGATGCGGTGCCTGCCTACTCGATTGTGTTCAATGAGAAAGAACAGGATGAATCGTCTTATCAACAGGCGGTGGCTGCTCATTGCGGAACCCGTTTGCACAATATTCCTTTCAGCTACGATTATTCTCCCCAAGCCTTTGAACGCATGATTTATCACAGCGAGTGTGCCGTGAAAGAGTCTTACAATTTGTGTTCTATGGCTTTGTCCCAGGCGGTACGTGATGCGGGCTACAAAGTGATGTTGTCCGGGGAAGGGGCGGACGAGTTTTTCGCCGGCTACGTAGGCTACCGTTTGGATTCTCTGGCGGACTCGGATGAGACTGTTGCCGATGATTTACAGCATGCTTTGGAGCGGCAATACCGCAACACCTTGTGGGGTGATGAATATTGTTACTACGAACGCGAATACCATGCTTTTGAAGACAGCAAAAAAGCCCTGTACTCCGACCCAATCAATCAACACTTCACTGATTTCAATTGCATAAACCATAGTCCGGTAGATGTGGATATGCTGCGTGGGCGCAATCCCATGGATCAACGTTCTTACTTGGATTTTAAGTTGCGTTTGTCCGAGCATTTAATTTCCGATCATGGCGACCGCATGGGTATGGCGCATTCGGTGGAAGTGCGTTATCCGTTTTTGGATAAAGACTTGGTGGAGTTTTCTGCCACCTTACCGGCTCATTTGAAAATACAAAATGGGCAGGAGAAAGTGATATTACGGCAGTTGGCTAACTCCCAACTGCCGGCCCGAATCGCACAGCGGCAAAAGTTCGGTTTTCATGCGCGCGGCAGCGATGCCTTACTGCAACAGAACCTGGAATGGGTTAATGACCTTTTGTCCTATGATCGTATCAAGCGCCAGGGTTATTTTAATCCCGACAGCGTGGAATACTTGCGACAACAATATACGCAAGACGGGTTTCGACTCAATTTGCCGTACGAAGACGATTGGTTAATGATTGTGTTGAGTTTTAACGTATTCCTGGACGTGTTTTCCGTTTCCGGAGCGTCTAACTAATGGGGCAGACTATGGTGTCACGACGACAGGAGTCATTGCTGGGACAAGTAAGCGCTATGATACAGACACATGCTGATGCCGTGGCCATTGAGCAGGGTGACAGGCGCTTGTCTTACAAGCAGCTGGAGCAGAAAGTAGCGCAACTCTGTTACCATTTGCAACAAAGCGCAATCGACGAAGCTAATGAAGTACCGGTTGTGGTTTTGTGCAATGACAGCTGGACCGTGATTCCCTTGATGTTGGCTTTGTTTCGCTTGGGTTGGGTTTTTATTCCGCTCAATCCGGAAGATCCGTCGGATCGTTTGCGAGCCATGTTGCACCATGTGCAAGCCAAGCTGCTGTTGTTTGATACGGCCAGTGAAGCGCTTGCAAAAGACCTTGGCAGGGATTGTTCCTGTCAATTGCTGGGTCTGGAATCGCTGCTGTCAAACGCCTATTCCTCAGATTCATGGCAGCAAAACTCAGCAACGGGTCTGGAAAAAGATCCCAATAGCATCAGTTATGTTTATCATTCCTCCGGTTCCACCGGGCAACCGAAGAGCATAGCCGGGACCGGGGCGGGGATTTGGCATTTTGTGCAGTGGGAAAGACAAAGTCTGTTTCTAACGGCCGGTTGTCGTGTCAGTCAGCTAAGCCGACCGTTTTACGATGCGTTCTTACGAGATGTATTTACACCCTTGTGTTGCGGTGGCACGGTGTGTATTCCCGCGCGCACCGAAACCTTCTTGAGCGGAGATAAATTACGCCAATGGTTGCAGCAATCAAGCATAAGCGTGTTGCATACCATTCCCTCCGTGCTGCGTTTATTGTTTCCGAGCAATGGCGGGCAGGCGTCGCCATTATCTACGCTGCGCTATGTTTTGCTGGCGGGCGAACGTTTACTGCCGTTCGATGTGGCGGCTTGGTATGGATCGGGTGAAACGGCGCAGTTGATTAACAGTTACGGTCCTACGGAAACCGTGATGACCAAAGTAGCCTATTTTGTCCGCCCGCAGGATGCCGAACGGGGGACCATTCCCATTGGTCAAGCCATGGACGATACGCAAGTCTTTTTGTTGGATGCCGCCGGTCAATGTATCGACGACGATAAAATAGGGGAGATTTGTATTAGTCCCGGGTTTTATTTGCCGGGCTATTACAAGCAAGCGGAACTGAGTTCGCAGGTATTTTTTCCTTATAGCGATCTGATAAAGGATGGCAATGGTCAGCATGCAACTCCCCGGCAGGTTTATCGCAGCGGAGATTACGGTCGGCGTTTACCCAGTGGGGATTTGGAGTTTCTGGGTCGGCAAGATCATCAGGTGAAAATCAACGGGGTTAGGGTTGAATTGGCAGAGCTGGAAAACCACATCAATGCGTTAACTGCAGTCAAAGAGTGTGTGGTTCATGCCAGGGAACACCGAGGGCGACAACAAATTATTTGCTATTTAGTGGCTGATACCGGTGTGGATATTGTCCAGACAGTTGCAGGTCATGTCAAAGCGGGGTTGCCACGCATTTTGTGGCCGGCCTATTACGAGAGATTGACCCAGTTACCGCGGCTTCCCAACGGTAAAGTGAATTACAAGAAGTTACCCAAACCGAACTATTCTTCAGGTAAGGATAAGGAATCCGCGTTTATTACGCGCTTGTTTGATGAGGCTTATGATCTTACTGAATTTCATCTGACTCAAATTTGGGAGTCGATTTTGGGACGCAAAGGCATTAAGCTCAGTGATAATTATTTTGATCTGGGGGGGGATTCCCTAACTATCTTTAAAATATTAAATGCCATCGAAACCCAGTTGCAACAGACGCTCACCCTGGCCGAGTTTTTAGCCAACCCCAATATTTTGTCCTTGGCGCAGCGATTGCGACAGCAGTCCAATACCGGCGCCGAGTCCCAGTCCACTTCCGGTTTTCATTCCATAGTTGTGCCCTTACATCGTAGTGACAAGGGCAAACCTCTGTGGTTGGTGCATGCGCCGGGCGGCAATGTGCTGGCCTATGCACGCTTGGCCAAAGAATTGGATAATCACTACGCTGTCTACGGTTTGCAATATCCTTACGGACAAAAGTTTGTGGATTTGGATCAGTTGGCGCGATTGTATGCACAGCAGATTCAAGCCGTGCAAGCCGAAGGGCCGTATGTGCTGGGCGGTTGGTCCATGGGCGGGGTGATGGCGGTGGCCGTGGCAAAGCATTTATTGCAGCAGGGTGAAGTGGTTCAGTCCGTGCTGCTGATTGATTCCGAAATGCCTTATGCAGATGCGCACGCCACAGTATCACTTCGAGATAGCAAAACGGTTGCGAAGGGGAATGCAAAGAGCAATTCAAACAGGGGTAATAGAAAAGCGTATAGAAACGTGGAAACAAGCGCCTTTGTATCCCTGGTCAAATTTATCGGTGAAGGTTTTTCCGTTAAGATACCCTCTGAGATGCGTTACTCAAAAAACTTGCTGACAAAACTGCTGCGGCTGATGGCTTTTCAGTTAATGGGGGTGCGATTCAGCAAGGCCGAGCTGCAGCAATTGGATGCGTCGGTGTTTAATATCATGGATCAGATACTGCAAGTCACCGTCGGTACTCGGCTCAATTGGTTGCAATGGCTGCCCTCTCCCTTACTTTTTAGTATTGCGCCGGAGCGGCAGTTGAATTTGGTGTTGTCCATGATGCAACGCTTCAAGTTGTCTCCCCATAATTTTAATTTAGACAATGCCAGAGATTTTATTAACGCCTTTCGTTATAACCTGGAGTCCGTGTGTCGTTATGGTCTACAGGATTGCGATGTGGACTTGATTTTGTTTGGCGCCGGCGATTCTCTGGGAAATAAGCAATCCGCCGAGCACTGGCAGGCGTTTACCTCACGTACGGTGGATTATTGCGCCATTCCCGGCAATCATTTCACTTTGTTGACAGAGCCTCATGTGCAGCAATTAGCACATGCCATGAAACAAAAATTGGGACAGCCGGTTTATGCTTAAGTTGTATCGGGAAGCGTTACGCGCCAGGCCGGATGGTTCCGGTGCACACAGCAGCATAGAGCAAGCTAAAGATATTCCTCTGACTTCGGTATCGATTCCGGCCTGGCGTTTGTACGGTCAACCGCTGCAATCTTTGTTGACGGCATCCCAGTTGGGTGATCGGGTGAAAATACGCACGCCCTGGCCGGTATACTTATTCAATGACCCGGAATTAGCACAACACGTACTCAAGCAAACCGATCTGAGTTTTAACAAAGATACGCTGGATTATCGTTTGTTCAATGCTTTCGTAGCCCCTGGAATTATTACCAGCAGCGGCGAGCCCTGGAAGCGCGCCCGCAATGGCGCAAAGCAATGCCTGCATCACGGGCAGTATGCTTTAATGCAACCCGTATTGGACCATGCTTTAAACGATTTGATGTCCCGTTTTAAGCAAGCCAAGCATAGCGGAGAAGCGCTAGATATTGGTGCGTGTGTAAATTTATTGTCTTACCGAGTCATTTGCTACTTAATTTTTGGTGTCGAGGTTAACGATGAGCAATTGGCGTTTGCGCAACAATTGGAATCCATGCGTTTTTCCGTGGTCGAAGGTTTATTGCTGGCCTGTCCGTGGCTACCTGTGGGGCGTAATAGCCGTATGGGTGCTATACACCAACAGTTTGATCGGCTGATTCAGCAGTTGTCGGCACTAAGCGATCAACACAACCGACCCTGTGTGTATCAAGCTTTAAAACAGAGGATTGAACCGGGGCAACTGTACCATGAATTAAAGAATTTTATTTTTTCCGGTTCCACAGTGACCAATCTTATGGTGTGGTGTTTTTACGCCTTGGCGCGTGGAGGACAGAGCAGTGAGAAAGTGTACCAGGAATCCGCTTCAATAAAAGGTTTTAGCTTAGACCAGAAAGTGTTGGATTCTATGAAGTACAGCCGTTGTTTTGTTAAAGAAGCGATGCGTTTGTATCCGCCGGTGTGGCAGATGTCGCGACGCTGTACGCATACACACACGGTTTGCGGTCATCAATTTAAAAAAGGCGATGTGGTCTGGGTCTCGCCTTGGACCTTACATCGAAATCCTCGTTATTGGCAGGATGCAGAGGCGTTTCGACCCGAGCGTTTTTTAAACGAAGAAAACATTCCCAAAAACGCCTATCTCCCCTTTAGTGCCGGACCACGTATGTGCCTGGGGCGTCACTTTGGTTTTAACGAAGCATTAGCCACCGTGGTAACCGCTGCGTCCCAATTTCGCTTCACTATATCGGATCAAACAGCGGCGAGGCCATTAAAGCTGGAAACTTTGATTTCCGTAAAATTCGGTGGTCGTCTTTTACTTCAATTACATTAAAGTTAGTGCCTGATAAGGTATGGGCTTAATGCATCCCGGCGCGATTTAAGTGAGGACCGTATTGGGTGTCCACTCCTTTAATATGTTTCTCCAGCCAGTCTTTGAGGAACGTGCAAGCATTGTCTACGGCGCCTACTTTTCCGCTTTGAATATCGTCGTGCAAGCTTGATGCTCTTTGTACCAGGTCTTCATGAATTTGTTTGTGTTTATCATAGGTGGGGTACTCATGTTTTTTCATGTAGTACTCTTCAATTTTGAAATGCATCTGGGTGTAGTCCAGTACTTTTTTGAAAATCTCAGTCAGGGTAGCGATATCTGAATTGTTTTTCGCAGTCTCGTAAAATCGGTTAACTATTTTGAACAGAGTTTTGTGGTGTTCATCCAGCATTTCTACTTTAACGCTATAGCTGTCATCCCATTCCAGCATTGACATAACGGTACTCCTATTCGTGTGAGCTGCGAACTTAGTGGTTGAGGAGGCGGCTCCTTTGTTTGTCTGCTTTATCCACTATGTATATCGTGTAGGGGGAGGCCGGTGTTTATATGTGTGACGCAAATTTAACGAATATTTTACCTGGGCAAATCAGAGCGATTAGCTGGGTTTTGTCGGGTATAAATTGGAGCTTTACGAGACGCATATACATGGTAGAATCTTGTTGCTAGAAATATACATAAAATGAAGGATACATATATGAATAAACCGGCATCTTTTTTTCTTTTAGCTGTATTTGCTTTATTTATGAGTGGGTGTGCCACGGTCAGTCATCATATGAGCCCGGTCCCTCCTGCGAATGTGGTTGACAAGGCGGCAGCTGATAAAGCCTTGGTGGTGTTTTTGCGTCCATCTAACTACGGTGGTGCGGTGCAGGCCACCTTGTACGATGGGGATACTTATATTGGCACCCTGTCGGCAAAAAAACAAATTGCTTACGAAACAGATCCGGGTGAGCATATGTTCATGGTCGTTGGCGAAAGCGCGGATTTTATGAAAGCGGATTTGTTGGCAGGGAAAACGTATTATGCGCAAGTGGTGGCTCGCATGGGACTTTGGAAAGCACGTTTTAGTTTTAGGCCAATGAACGGTCAAGTAGCTGAAAATGAGTTACAACAATGGTTGTCTGCTTCGGAGCAGGTGAGCGTGAATCAGGAAGGGTTGGCATGGGCAAAAGCCAATGCAGCCAGTATTGCTGAGAAAAAAGCCGACTATTTACCTAAATGGGAGGCGAAGCCTGATTCCGATAAACAGATTTTAAAGGCGGAGAGCGGCCGTTAAACCGATGCTTTAGCCTGCCGGTTGCCGCCGGCGGGCGAGTTCGCACCCAATCACAGGCAGTCAGCGCTAAGCTGGGTTCCAAGCAGCAGAAAGCGCATTCCCAAAAAACGACTCCGGACAAAATCCTGACACAGTACCCGGCGTTGAAATCACGTAAGCCCCCTATTTGAAACAAAGTACAAGCACTCGGCGACGGGGTTATGGTTCTGAAAAGTGGTGGATAATTGAGCAATTGCAGTTGGCGTATTTGCAATATGATAGTGATTATGCGAGTTTATGCTCTCACTGCAGCTTTTCAATATCCAAGGAAAAATAAATGAATGCCAAGAAAAAAATGAGCCTGACCGTGCAGGTTTTGCTGGGTATGGGGCTGGGAATAGTTCTAGGCTTGATTTTTAATCTTACCGGATTGAATGCCGAGGGTAGTTTTGTCAACGTCTACATCGTGGACGGTTTGTTCCACGCATTGGGCTCTATGTTTGTAAATGCCCTGAAAATGCTGGTGGTCCCGCTGGTGTTTTTCTCACTGATTTGCGGTGTGTGTGGCATTGGTAATGTAAAAACGTTAGGGCGTGTCGGCGGTAAGTCTTTCTTGCTGTACATGGCCACCACCGCTATTGCCATTGCGGTTGCTATCGCCATCGCGGCTGGTGCCGGTATTGGTGAGGGGATGAATCAGGCGACAGACGCAGTATTTCAGGGAAAAGAGGCTCCACCGTTGAGTCAGGTCATTATCGATATTATTCCCAAGAACCCCATCAACTCTATGGCCAAAGGGGATATGCTACCGATTATTTTCTTTTCCATCCTGCTGGGTATCAGCATGCTAATGGTGGGACGCAAGGCCAAAGGTTTTATCGAAGCGGCGGAGATTGCCAACGAGATTATGATGAAAATGGTAACGCTGGTAATGGCGGCGGCACCTTATGCGGTATTTGCGCTCATTGCCAAGTCTATGGCCGATTTAGGGTTGGATCTGTTGGGGCAGTTGCTCGGGTATGTGCTGGTATTGGTCAGTGCCCTGATGATCCATTTATTCGTTACCTTAATGGTGGTTCTGAAACTGTTTTCCGGATTGAACCCCATGCTGTTTTTGAGAAAAATTCGTAATGCCCAAGTATTCGCATTCAGTACCGCCAGTTCCAATGCCACCATACCCATCACCTTACGTACTGTAACCCAGCGGTTGGGAGTAAACAATTCCGTGGGTTCGTTTACAGTGCCCTTTGGAGCCACCATTAACATGGACGGTACGGCCATTATGCAAGGTGTGGCCACAGTATTTATTGCCAATGTTTACGGCGTAGATCTAGGGATCGGCGGATATTTGACGGTCATATTGATGTCCGTACTGGCGTCCATCGGCACTGCCGGTGTTCCCGGTGTGGGTTTGGTTATGTTGTCCATGGTATTTGCGCAAGTCAATTTGCCGGTGGAAGGTATTGGCTTGATTTTGGGCGTGGACCGTCTTATGGATATGATACGGACCGCAGTAAATGTATCCGGAGATGCAGTGGTTTCCAGCATTGTGGCAAAATCGGAAGGGAAGATGGATTTGGCAGTTTACAATGATCCCGATGCCGGTGTATTTGATATTTCCGAATCCATACATATTGATGAGGCAGTGGAGAAGGAATTGGCAGACGTGGTGGAAGCTACTCATTCAAAGCAAGAGTAAGGGTTTGTCGTCTCAATATTTGCTACTGCGCAGTCTTTTAATTATTCGCGGTAGGAATACAATTAATGCCATCAAACCCAGTGCCAGCAGACCTTTTTGGATTAGGCCTTCGCTGCCCGTGATGGCCTCACGTCCAACATATCCCACATAGGTATAAGCGATACCGCCCGGCAGCATACACAAATAACTGGCAAGTACATAGTGGCTCAGCTTGATACGAGTCAGGCCCAATGCGTAATTCAATAAATTGAAGGGAAACAGGGGGACCAGGCGAACAAAAGCAACAAAGCGCCAGCCCTCATCTTCTACGCCTTGCTTCAATTTTCGCAGGTGGCCGCCGCTTTTGTGTTCCACCCAGTCCGATGCCAAATAGCGCGAGATGAGAAATGCCAGGGTCGCCCCCAGTGTGGCTCCCGTCAAGTTGTACAGCGTTCCCCAATAGGGCCCAAACATGGCACCGCCCGCCAGTGTGAGTACCGATCCGGGGAGAAATAAAATGGTGGCGCATGCATACAGCGCCATGAACAGTATGGGACCGGCGATCCCTGCCGAATCGATCCAAGCTTGTAACGATTGACTGTCCAGGTATTGTCGGTAGCGTACGGCGATGGCGATTGCGCCCAGGAGTAACAGAAACAACGCGCCACGCAGGATTTTGGGTGCCGTGTCAGTGCTCACCCGGGTGTGTCCACTGGCGCCGGTTGATGGTGTAGTCACTAATTTTACCTATAAAAGGCAGTTTTAGCATACCGGGCAGGCGGTTGACCATTTTCGGGTTACGGTAGTGGTGGATACCAATGAGCATACCCTGGTGTCCGGCTCTGGGTTGGGTTCGGTAGGTGCCGAAAAGACGATCCCACCAGGGTAGGTTAAAACCGAAATTGCTATTGGCTTCATCGTCTTCCGCCGAATGGTGGATTCGGTGCATATCCGGCGTGACGACGATTAGTCGCAGCACTTTGTCCAGGCTCTCAGGCAAGTTCAGATTACCATGGTTGAACATGGCTGTGGCGTTCAACAGAATTTCAAAAATAATAACGGCGATAACGGGGGCACCCAAAACCACAATAGCGGCCATTTTGATTAACATGGATAGAATAATTTCGATGGGATGAAATCGAGCCCCGGTGGTAACATCATAGTCCAGGTCGGCATGGTGTACCCGGTGCAGGCGCCAAAGTGCCGGTACGGCATGTACCAACACGTGTTGCAGATAAATAATAAAGTCCAGAGCGATGACGCTAAGGATAATCGCCACTGTGCCAGGCAGTTGATAATAGTGAAGCAACCCCCAGCCTTGCTGCGAGGCAAAGGCGGCTACGCCCACCGCGGCAGCTGGAAACAGTAAACGTAGAATCACTGTGTTCAATGCCACCAGGCCCAGGTTGTTGAGCCATCGCGTCGTTTTGGAGACGGTCAGTGCACGCTTCGGTGCCAGTCGTTCCCAAAAGGCGATTAATAGAAACACACCGAAAAAAAAGCTCAAACGAATGTACAGCTCGTAGTTTCGGAGGAATTCTTCCAGGTTCATTGCTTTCTCTTTCTCAATAGGAGGCTAGGCGGCTGTTTCGCATTGGTTGCACTGCCGGTTCCAAAAAATTTGCCAAATGGCAGCGCCTATCAGACCCAGTAGCGCCAGATAGGACAAATACTCCCATACCAATACATATAATGATAGGAAAAAAACAGCACCAGAGCCCAGGCTCAGAACCAACACGGTTTTATTGCCTCGGTTATCGCGGAGCTGATGTTTATAGGACAAAACATGAGCTATTAGTGTCATGACGACCATGCCCTGTGCTACAAAAAAGAATAGGGTTTCATAGGGTGCCAGGGCCCCCAGACCAAACAGGGCGCCAAATAGAGCCAGTTTGGGAAAACAAACCGGACACGCGGCGGCGGCAATCACGGCGCCAAAGGAACCGAATCTCTCGAAAATATTTTTCATCATACATCCAAAGCGGCCGGTGATGGAAACACCGGCCTGTTGTTATGCATATTGTTGTTAAACATAGCAATTTACCATCGTTGCCACGAGTGCTAGCTCAGGGGTTGGCCGATACCGGCGGCGCGCAGCGCCGCTTCATCCGGTGCGGAAACCGAGCAACAATCTGCCAATTTGCCATCAATAACAATAGCGGGTACTCGATGAACCCCCAGAGACTTGGCTCTTGCCGCAACGTCGTTCTGGTTCATGTCCAAAACAATGACGTCACAGGATGAGCAGGATATTTGTTTGACCAGGTCAATGGTGTTTTGGCAGCAGGGGCAGCCTGCGCTGAATATTTCGACTTTTCGTTGTCCCATAATGTTCTCCCGGGTTTAATTGGAATCTAAGTTATTGAGTATGGGGCAGTCACTAATAGGTTTATCGGATTGGCATTGCTGTAGCAGAGGTAACAGGGATTGCTTCATACGTTCCAGAGCATCGATTTTATTTTGAATATCGTCCAGCCTTGCTTGCGCCGCCAGTTTTATACCTGTGCAGTTACTTTCCGTGCTGTTTTTTAGGCTAATCAACTCTGCGATTTCCTTGAGTGAAAATCCCAAGTTTTTGGCGTGTTGAATGAAGCGCAGTTGTTTGACCACTGTCTCCGGGTACTGGCGATAGCCGGATGAGGTTCGGGAAGGTTTGGAAATTAAGCCTTCTCGCTCATAAAACCTTACGGTTTCTATGCCTAATCCGGTTTGTTTTGCCACAGCGCCGATGCGTAACATATAAGTGTACTCCATGGGGCAAAGTATAAAGTCTGTAGTGTACTATAGAGTCAAGAGTGAAGTGAAGACACTGACGAACGGTCGCTATACCAATCCCAGTTTGATGGCTTCACCTATCGCATGAGGGCAGTTAACCACATCCAGTTTTTTGTAAACATTGGCCAGATGAAATCGCACGGTGCGTTCGGAGATGGACAGAATGATGCTGGTTTCCCAGGCGCTTTTGCCTGCCATCATCCATTTTAATATTTCTATTTCCCTTTTACTCAGACAAACGGGTTGTCGTGTAGTGCATTTGGAAACCGATTCACTCAAAACGGGTGACATGAGTTGCAACAGATATTTGCTTAGCTCCACTCGCGGTTCTTCCACATTGGCCATGGAGATGACGGTGTAGTAATCATGGCTCAGGGGAGCTTTTTGCTTTGAGGTGAATACATTGGCGACGCCGGTTTTTAATCCAAAATCTCTGGCGGCATTAAAAAACTGTTGCGGTCGTTTGGGTTTGATTTTTTTATTCGTGGACCATTCAAAAGGACCAACAGTCTTGATGCCCTGTTCAATGACAGGGTCTATCTGAATATATTGTTCGCTTACATAGGCATCGACCCATTGCAGGTCGTAACTGTGATTAACAACTTTCAGAATCCGGCGGATATTTTGTTTTTGGTCAAACTGGCTGATAACAGCATATTCAAAGCCCACCAGGTTTTGTAAGGTGGACATAGCTTGAGTGATGGATTTTTCAGACTTGTCTTCCAGGCACTGGCGTGTATTTTCCAGGAGTTGTTGATAGTCTCGTTGCTTCAGTGCCGGTGAGTGACTCATATAACAGGTCTCTGAGTAAAAAATCAATAATTCACCTATGAGTATAAATCGAGTGACAAAACTTTATCAATGATACAACAAACCTGCTTACACCACGTTTACATATTGACTCCGGTTGCGTAAGCTTTATGATAATAAAATTTGAGTAAAGCTCAACGGTTTGTGTGAAACTTGACCAGCGAATTAATGAACCAGTGAAATATTTCCGTGACACACTCAAAGTACAGTACACCTTTACCGGGCATGATGGTTCCCCCTATGTTGGAGGCGGCTCTAGGGTGTTTCAGTGCGCGACGATTCCTTCTATTTTACATTAGCCCTAAAAATGACACCGCTTGGACAGATGGAGAAAAGTCCTGTCAGGTTTACTGGCCCAGTTGGTTGTTATACAGCAATAGTCCCAAAGTGAGTTTGTACCTGCGTCACCATGCGCTGACGTATTTGAATGTTGGGATGTCCTACGGATTGGTTTTGGATCGAAATAAACGTCGTTTTTCTATTGATAGCCCCATTTGTATCAGTGGTCGTATGCAGTGTTCCATTGACGACCTCATTGCCCTGCGGGTGCAAAACTGCATGCGGTTTGCCTTGGCAGACGAAATGACTCTGCAAATTGCCAAATATATGTATTAAAGTCCTTTCCGTTTTTTCTTTATGTTCCAACTATTACGCGCCCTATAGTAAATCCGGCTCATTTTCCCGCTGTTACTCCAATACGCATATCTCAAGCCAAACTGACCTGTTCAAACCTACAGGACAGCAACGGATGCCGATGCGTCATAACTATCCATGTAGGTTTAACAATGATGAAAAGATTGGGAGATTTTTATGCAATTACAAATTGATGCTCAACTTGGCTTACTTCGGGATTATACATACACGGGTTCTGAGTACACGGTTAAATGTGGATTGATGCGAGAACACTGGGATGACATATTCCGATTACGCGCCCGAGTGTTTTTTGAAGAGCTAAACTGGGTACCTCCTACTAAGCGGGAAAGGGATTCCTATGATCAGTTTGCTGCATATGTTGCTGCATACGAAAAGGATTACTTATTAGGAACTTTAAGAATCATCGGGCCGGACCAGCCATGGATGCTGCAAAATGAATTCAGTATGTTGTTGCCTGAAGCGGCGACTAAACTGAAACAGAATAACTGTTGTGAGGTCACCCGCTTGGCAGTGGATAAAATTCACCGCGCCTCTCGGTTTACCGACGGTTGGAGTATAGCTGATGTGTTATACCAGGGCCTGTTCAGTTGTTGCATGCTGAACAATTATCGCTATGTTTATATGGTGGTGTCAGTGTCGGTGCTTCGCGCTCTGCGTCTTTCGGGTTTGCCCTGTGAGCGGATTGCGGCTCCTCAGCGTATGGCAGATGGGGTCTGGGCGGTAGCGGCTTGTCTGGATTGGCAAACTTTTATGGTGCAAGTCAGCCAAAAAAGCCCGCGCATGTTGAATGCCTACATGGACATGTTTAAACAACTGCGAACAGATTCGGAGGTGTCTGTATCTGTCCACAGTGTGGTTTGATCTGAAGCAAGCAATGTATGTTTTGTTACAGGGTACACACCGCTTATAAAGTGCAAAACTCAGATTCAAAACCAATATTGTGTAGCTGCGCATGCAATGATTTGCAGGCAGATGTGGCAGCGGGTGTTGTGTCTATAATTGTTGTACCTTCAGAAATTCTCAATCCGGCCAGCATGGTCGCCATTGCCGCGTTTTCATCGCGGCAATGGATGGTTTTGTCTTTAATGTAGGGTGGTGTTGGGTTGATCCGCAACACGTCATTGGCGATTTCCAGTCGCAGGCCAAGTTTCGCCAGCTCCATAATACAATTCAGCTCCGCAGGCCAAGGACGGATATAACTGGGCCCTTGGGAGCGATTGAGCATTAAGGCAAAAAAAGCCAGATGGTTTGGGTGTATGCCGGTTTTTTCCAGGTCGATCTCCATTGGGGATAGCTTGACGGACTCTCTTACCGGAATATACATGGAGTTGCATTCGTAGACGATGTTCAATCCCATGCGCTCTAATAACAGTTTTTCGGCCTGGTGTTGCTTTACGGTTTGTAACGGTACATTACGTAATACCAGGGGGATATTGAAAAACGTGGCGGCGGTTACGTATGCGAAAATGTTACTTGGGTTAGGACGTAAGTTGAAACTCACCATATTTTTGGCTTTTCGAGGCGGAGTAATGGCTACGCTCAGGTCTTTGCGGGCTACTCTGTAACCGCCGGCTTTTAAAAACGTCAGTAACTCGTCCACAACAGGGTGCCTGATAGGAAGTTGCACAGTGCTGGCACCCAGCGTCACGGCGGCGGCGGTGATGATGGCAATCATAGACAAGTTTAAGGCGGCATTTTGTTGTCGCTTTTCTGTGTCCTGCCATTGTCTATGGAGGTAGTCTTGCAAGTTTATGTTGGATGGTTTAAAAAAATGGGTTTTTGCACAAACGCTGTCACTTGTGACGGACACGGCTACACCGAAACTTTCCAGTACTTGCGAGATTGCACTCATGGGGGTGGTTGTGCACCGCGCAAGTTGTTCCCGGTTTAGTGTGATTTCACCGTTGAGTGCTAAGGCGGCAGGCAGTAATAGGGACGGTTCGTCCAGTGCATCCAGTAAGTTTGTTAACGTCGTTTCGCTGTAGGAACTCATGGAGTCATAGTCTAAACTCAAAACATCACTTTGGCGGCGTACGGTGGCGCCGGAATGTTGCAGCGCCTCCAGTAGTTTCAATATCCCGTCAGTTACCGGCATATTGCATAACTCGACCGGGTGCCTGTTAATCAAAGTGGCGATGAGAATACTCTGTGCTGAGAGCGTATCGCCCGGCACAGCGAAAACACCAATTTGCGGGTTGATCTCTCTGCTTGTTATGGAAAACGACATACTGTGATCTTTGTTTCATTCATTATTAATTGTTTTATATTCCAAAAATGCATTTACCATGCCATTCGTAATGTTATAATCGGCCGCGAGTCCAGTTATATTCGGCTGAATGGGATTCACACGCACCTGTCAAAACAGACAGCTGCGATATAATCTGCAGAACTCGTTATCGTGTAAGGCGTAGGCAATCATGAAGTGGCCAGGCGGTTCGTTGTTTAGAAAATATATGGGAGTCGGTACGCTTCTCTACTTGCAATGTTTTTTGGTGTACGGCTTCACCAATTGGTGGGCAACACGGCAAGCTGATTGGTATCGTTGGTATTTCCAGTGGGAGCTGTCGCTTCCGTTTGTTCCCACTTTTGTTTATGTCTATTTGTCCTTGGTTTTATTTCTATTGCTACCGATGTTCTATTTGCGCGAGACGGCTTTGAAGCCCTGGGCTCTGAGTTATACAGTTATGACGCTGGTTGCCGGGATAATTTTCTTTACGTTTCCGACTACCTTGGCAATTCCCAGGGCGTCCTTTAACACTGATGCCGGGTTGTTGTTTTCTTTGATATATACATTGGATATGCCGCACAATCTCTTTCCATCGTTACACGTCGCTTATACCACCTTCGTTATGCATTTGGCTTTTTATTTTTCAGTTCCCAGAATTCCTTTGTTGTTAATGATGTTCTGGTGGTTGCTGTTGAGTATTTCCGTGTTGTTGGTGCACCAGCACCATATGGTGGATATTGTGGGTGGTATGGTTTTGTCGTATTTATGCTATCGTTGGGTATTTCTGCCCGGTTTAGCCGACACCGGAGAAACCCTCCGGTTGTCGGCCAAGGCCAAGGGTTAAGTGGTAGAGCGCCTGCCAAACCGGGCGATAAAGAAAGCGATAATGATACCCACGGCAAAAGCGACTACGCTGAACAGTCCCAGCTTGCCGGTAAGTTGCTCCAAAATGGGATTGGCGAAGGGGCTGACTGAAAAATGGAGTGATACGACTTTCCATTGGTCGTTTTTCTTCACAGCGCTGGCGGTCCAGCGGGTATCAAAGTGATGGATAGTACCGTCTTTTAATTCAAACGTATCCCTGGCCATGCCATAGGCTGTAATGGTGTTATCGTGAAACACGGCAGGGGCACCCAGACTGGCTGTGGTTTTATGGCTTTGTAAGATGGCGCCCTCATCTTTAAACAGCTTATTGTAAAAGGCAATAATAGCCTCTTTACCCACTGCGATATCGTTGGTCATAAAATTAACGCTGATATTTTCGTCAAAGTGTTTGAACAGACCTTCGAAGTCCATAGCATTAATTGCCGCTTCGATTTCCTTGAGTATTTGTTTAAGCGCTGCCCGGTCTTGTTCATGGGGAGCCGATACTGACTGAGTTGAGGCAGAGCCGTTGCCGGAAAGGCCGACAGTGCTGTCAGAAGTACTGTCAGAAGTGCTATCAGCAAAAGCAAAAGTCGTACTGAAAATAAACAACAATAGCAGAAACAGTTTTTTCATATTCGCCTCCCAGGCGTAAATCCGGTTGACTGGAACCCCTCGTCACATCACAATAACAGTAAGCTTATTGTAGCATGTTGTTCCATTGGATACTTATCGGTCATGAGCTTTTCTTCTCGCGAGGAACAAAATTCTCTTTGGCGGCAACTTTCGCTGTTGGCGTGTCAATTGCCGGAAGCCGGCAGCTGTGAAGATTGGCTTTGGCGTTGCTTAAAGGAAAATCAGGCAACAGACTACGGCCATCAATGCCAGTTCGAACGGATTCAATCAGTGGACGATTATAGAGAGTTCGTCCCATTGTGTGGTTATGGGGATGCGCATCATTCCATTGAGCGTATTGCTCAGGGGGAGCCGGATATATTGTTCAAGGGACGCGCCGTGGCATTTGAAATCACGGGGGGCAGTGGTGGTGGACCCAAGCTTATCCCTTACTCTTCTCGGAGCTTAGAGGATTTTCGTTTAGCTCTGTTGCCCTGGCTTGGACGTGTTGCACAAAAACTGTCCGATACCGCAAAAGCATACTGGGCCATCAGTCCGGCGATGCGCATGCAACAGTTTACTACCGGGGGAATACCGCTGGGTTTGAGTGACGGAGCCTATTTAGGTAAGGATGTTTTGCCCTTGTTGGCGGAGTTATCGGCAGTACCATCGGATGTGGCGCAACTTACGGAGTATCACCAATGGCAACGGCTCAGCTTGTACTATTTATTACGTAGCTACGATTTACAGTTTATTTCCATTTGGAGCCCGACGTTTTTCATTACCTTGTTGGATGGTTTGCTACAGCAACAAGATTCTTTACTCGCCTTGTTGCGGTTTGGATGTCATGAGCCGGGTATGAAGGTAGAAGCGGACGCTCAGGCCTTACAACGTTTCAAGGCATTTTTGCTGGATGCGGATTGTGAACGATTGTGGCCGCAATTATCTTTGGTCAGTTGTTGGACCCATGCATCCTCAGAAACTTACTACCACCAATTACAACAAAGATTGCCTTATACTCAGTTTGAAGCCAAAGGTTTGTTGTCTACGGAGGGAGTGGTGACCGTTCCCGATACAGCCGGGCTTTGCCGTCTGGCGCGCGGTTGTGGATTTTATGAGTTTCTTCATGATGGCGATATTTACTTGCCCCGGGAACTTCAGCCCGGTTCGAGTTATGAAGTGATCATGACGACATCCGGCGGATTGTATCGCTATCGAACCGGTGACCGTGTGGTCTGTGAGTCCGTCCAAAGTGATGACCCTGTGTTGCGCTTTGAAGGCAGGATGGGTCGAGTGTCGGATTTGGTTGGAGAGAAGTTAACGGAGTCGTTTGTCTCACATTGTATCGAGGGTGTATCCGGGTTCAGAATGTTGGTACCATCCAAAGAGAGTAAACCGGGTTATATTTTGTTAGTGGATTCAGGGGGGCAAGTGTCTCCTTCTCAATGTGTGCAGCAGGTGGAGCGGCAATTAAAGCGCAATCCGCAATACGCCTATGCCCTGCAGATAGGGCAGTTAAGGCCCTTGCGTCTGGGTGTAATGGAAAAAGCTTTGTCCAGGTATTTATTCTGTGCTTCTAAAACGCAGCGACTTGGAGACATTAAAGTGCCCGCGTTGCTGCTGGATACTGACCGATTGAGCTTGTTTACCCAAGAGATAACGGAGTGGGATATGGAGAAAGGGAATACGGAGAGAAAGGAAAGAGTGGACAATATGGCGAGTGGGAAACCCCGCCGGGAGCGCAACCAGTGAAAATTTTATTGCTGTCCCCCAAAGGTCCTTTGTATCGAAACAAGGGCGGTATATTCAAAAAATCTCTGCGTTACCAACCCCTCACGCTGACCACCTTGGCCGCTTTAGTTCCCGAGGATTTGGACGTGAAGCTGGAATTGGTGGATGAAGGTATCTGCGATGCTCCGCAAAAAACCGATGCGGATCTGGTGGCAATGACAGTCATTACCGGTACCGCCGGCCGTGCTTATGAACTGGCTGAGCGATATCGCCAACAGGGAAAAACGGTAGTTTTGGGTGGCCCGCACGTTACCTTGATGCCGGAAGAAGCTCAGCAACATGCGGACGCCATCTGTATTGGTTATGCCGAACAGGCGTGGCCACAACTCCTGCGAGATTTCAACCGTGGTGCCCTCCAAATCTGTTATCGTCAAGGTGAGGATTTATCGCTGGAAAACATGCCCTTCGCAAAAAGAGAATTGTTGGACAAGCGCTACTTTCTTACCCAGGCCGTATTTGAGGCGACCCGCTCCTGTCTCCACGATTGTGAATTTTGCGTGGCTCCGTCTGCCTGGGGGCGCAAGCAATATCAAAAGCCTGTTGAATGGGTGATAGAAGATATCAAACGCGTAGGCGAGAAAAAAATCCTATTTGTCGATCTGAATCTGATTTCCAATGTGGCTTATGCCAAAGAATTGTTTACCCAACTCATTCCACTAAATGTCCATTGGTACGGATTGTCCACTGTCTTAATTGCCCATGATCCTCAATTGATGGAATTGATGGCGCGTAGCGGTTGTAAGGGTTTATTGTTGGGGTTGGAGACGGTCTCTCGCGACAACCTGAGTAAAACCCGAAAACCTTTTAATGCCTCGGTAGACTATAAAAGCCTGATTAATAGTTTGCATGCGCTGGGCATCTCCATCCAGGGTTGCTTTGTGTTTGGCTTGGACCATGATAGCCCGGATGTGTTTAGTGAAACTGTAGAATTTGCTATCGATGCCGGTGTAGATTTGCCTCGCTTCGCTGTGTTGACTCCTTTTCCAGGTACTCCTTTATACCAACGTCTGGCAGCGGAAGGGCGCATTCTGACCCGGGATTGGGAGTTGTATGACGGCCAACATGTGGTCTTTCAACCGAAAAACATGTCCGTGAGTCAGTTACTCCAGGGACATGAGCGAGCCTGGAAACAAGTATACGCCTGGTCCGCTATCGCTCGGCGTCTATGGAAGGCGGGTAATCTAAAACCTTTGGCTTTGAGTACCAATATGGGATACCGGTTTTATGCCCATCATCTGCAGCGCTTTTACAATTGCGATTGGCAATGGCAGGTGCTACCCAATTCGGTCACCCCGAGTGTAAAGAGCTCCACCGTGTCCGGAGACTATTAGCATGGATTCTGTATTCAAAACCAGGTTGACTATTATTCATCCGGCCATTGGTCATAAAATCGGTGAAAACTATATTCGTTCCTGGCAGATGGAACCTTTACCGGCTGCGGCAATAGCAGGATTGACACCGGATAGTGTTGAAGTGCGATTCTATGACGACCGCATGGAAACCCTACCTTTTGATGAACCGACTGATGCCGTGGCGATGTCGGTGGAAACCTATACGGCAAAGCGTGTCTACCAAATTGCCAGCGAATATCGTCGGCGGGGTGTTCCGGTCATTTTGGGCGGTTTTCATGCCACTTTACAACCCGAAGAAGTTTCGCGCTACGCTGATGCTATCGTGATTGGCGAGGCTGAGCGGGTCTGGCCGGAGTTAGTGGACGATCTATTACACGGCTCACTGCAGCGGGTGTATGAAAACCAAGAGGCTCCGGATTTGAGTCACATTCAGGTGGATCGTTCTATATTTGCACATAAGAACTATCTACCAATTGCCTTGGTGGAAACCGGTAGAGGGTGTCGCTTTCCTTGCGACTTTTGCGCTATCCAAACCGTCTTCAAACGGACGCACCGCTCGCGACCGGTTGATGCCGTGATTCGTGAACTCATAGAACTTAAACCGCGAACACGGTTGTTTTTTTTTGTTGATGATAATTTTGCCGGCAACATTAAACGGGCCTCGGAATTCCTGCACGCATTACAACCTTTAAATATTAAGTGGGTAACGCAAATGAGTATCAACGCGGCTCATGACGAAGACTTCCTGCAATTGTTGGCACGCAGCGGGTGTAAGGGCGTGTTGATCGGGTTTGAAAGTCTTGATGAGGCCAATTTAAAGGCGATGCAAAAGGGGTTTAACGCCATGAAAGGGGGTTATCCGCGCGCCTTGGCCAACCTGCGCCGACATAATATTCGTGTGTATGGTACATTCGTATTCGGCTACGATCATGACAAACATTCCTCTTTTGATGAAGCGGTGCAGTTCGCAATTGATGAAAAACTCTACATTGCCGCTTTCAATCATTTGACACCGTTTCCGGGAACTCCCTTGTACGACAAACTGCAATCGCAAGGACGTTTGCGTTATAAACAATGGTGGTTGGATGAAGCCTACCGCTACAATGATGTGCCGTTTATACCGCACCAATTACAACCCCAGGATGTCACTCGCTTGTGTGTGCAGGCACGGCGGCGGTTTTATTCCATCAATAGTATTCTTAAGCGTGGTTTTGACAAGACTAACCGCAGTGACTCATTTATGTTCCGAAACTATTTTCCCATTAATTTTATTCATCGTGCCGATGTGGATAAACGCAACGGTTATCCGCTGGGCGATGAACGTTGGCAGGGAAATTTGCTACCCGTATGAGAGGCGACGGTGTTTGAGGCGGGAGGTATTGAACATCGTATTGCCCGCGCAGAGCACGATGTAGAATTGCGACAGCTGCTCAAGGCCAATGCCATGGATTCCTGGGTGCAACTGGCTATGGAGCGGGAACCCGCGTATTTTCAAGGCAGTGGCTTGATGGGCGATTCCGTCACCGTAATTGCTCATACTCATGATGGGTGCGTGGTAGGCATGTATAACTGTAATCGATTACCCGTACACGTGAATGGCCAAGCCCGGAATTTAGTCTATCTAGGGGGGTTACGGGTCAACCCCCGGTATCGTATGCGCTTTCGTATTTTGAAAAACGGTTTTGAATCGATACGCCAACTGCTACCTTTTGACGGCAGTCTCCCTTTTTATTTCACCAGCATCGCTTCTGAAAACCGGGTGGCACGGCGATTATTGGAAGCCGGTCTCAAAGGTTTGCCGCGCTATGAATGGGTGGATGAACTGCTCAGTTTAGCAATGTCTACCCGGCAAGGAAAAATTCACGGATTATTGCGTCCCGCCCAAGCCGATGACGTGACTGCGATCACAGAATTATATAACCGCACTGTGCAAGCCTACCAATTTTCGGCAGTATTGGAAGAGTCATGGTTATACTCCCTGGATGGAAGTCATGGATTGCGCTTAGAGGATTTTTGGGTGTACGAGCAGGCCGGCGAATTGAAGGCTTGTATGGCGTTTTGGGATCAAACTGCCTTCAAGCAAATCCGCGTCCAGGGATATCGTTTTCCTGTCAATATGCTGCGTCCGTTTTATAACGGATTTGCTCGGCTTACCGGGAGAATCTCTTTACCGCCCCGAGGTCGGTTGTTTTCGCAGGCCTATTGGTGTTTTTTGGCGCTGGATGAGACTGTGACGCGGCTGGCTGTGCCCCTATTGCAGGACGGTTTGGGCCGGGCGGCACAAAAGGGTATTGAATCCTTGGTTGTGGGTATGTCGAGGCACAATCCCTTGTGTGGAATACTGCAGCAATTTCCGCTGCAGATTTATAAAACCTGTATAGAAACAGTGTCTTGGGATTCAAGTTTGATAAGGTTGCAGGGGCCGGCACAGCCTGAGATCGCTTTGCTGTAGAACTGCTTTGGCAGGTGCTTTGGCAGGGGAGTTACGCAAAGTGTGGTAACGGTCAGCAACAAACCGAAAACAGGGCCGATAAACAATATAGCTTTATTTGATTATTGAGTAATTTAACTAACGAAAACTAAAGTTCTGCTGTGTATTGACGAATATTTTATACGGACTCTCTATCGCCGCAAGGACTGTGTTTTGGCGGCTATTTCACACAGAGATAAATGAAAATTCAATGATAATTAACCGAAATTCAATGGCATAGATTATGGCTGATAAACCGGGTAAGAATAAGTGGATCTCTGAAGAAGACATGTGGGACAGCACCTTATCGTCTGATCATGAGGACACAGGTTATTTGCTGGACTCGGAACCGCCGCCGAAGAAAGACGATTTCAGTCTTGAAGTGCCCGTGGACATGGAAGATGAGGTTTTCGAGGACGCCCGCGAGGTGTGGGATGATGGTCTTGCGGAAGCTGAAAAAAAATTAAATCAAGAAAAACAACGCTTACTTCAGGAGAAAAAGCGACTGCAACAGCTACGGCAGCAAGAGCAGGCCAAAACCCCGCAACAAAGGCAGCAAGAGCAGTTACGTAAGCAACAAGCGTTTGAACAGCAGGCACGCCAGACTCAGGAAATACGCAAAAAATTACTTCAGAAAAAACAAAATGAACTAATGCAATCCAAAGCGTCCGGCAGTCAACCCTTCGGTGCTGCCGACAGCGAACCGTTTGGCGCTTCCCCAGGCCGCGCCGGATCGAGACGATCGGAACGAAGCCAAAGCAGAAGTTCCGTTACCGAAAAACGGTCCAAAGCTATATCAGGCGGCAGTAAAATGCCCATGGTCTTTACCGCCATTATTGTCTTGCTGGGATTCGGGGGAGGCTACATATACGGCAACAAAGATACCTTGTTTAAGACGACAGCATATGAATTCAAAGCGGACAAATATGGCGATTCAACAAAAAGCCAGTCCCAATCCAAGGTGACTAAACCTAAAGCCAGTATTGCTCAAGAAGAAACGGCATCGGCAACCGTAATGGACGCCCAAGTGGAAGCTCAAGAGGAAAGCCAAGCGCTGGTGTCCGATCCCAGTTTGGCCGCTGCAAACGAATTGGAGCCGACGGAAACGGTAGAAAACGTATCCGGCACTCTGGCATCCGTTGTGGAGGCTCGCTTACCGGGTGAAGCGTCGCCGGAAGGTTCAAAGCCCAAACTCAAGAAGCCCGGTTCGGCAAAGCTCACCGAAGCGGAAATTCAAGTGGCACTGGACGAGAGTGTTATTCGTATGGGCCAAAAAGATTGGCCCTCGGTGATCACTTTGAGCAATCAAATTATTAAGTCTAATCCGGCCGCTTCCAATGCGTTTATTAACCGCTCGGTGGCTTACACGGAAATGGGTATGTATCAGGAGGCCATTCAGGATTGTGATTTAGTTATTGCCACTGAACCGGACAACGGTATCGCCTTTAACAACCGTGCCTACGCCTATCAAAAAAAGGGCAATCTAAGCCGCGCTGTTCAAGACTATGAAAAAGCCTGCAAGCTGGGTGTCAGCGCCAGTTGCGTTGAAGCGCAGCTTTTATCCTCACAAATCGTCGAATAAGCCGTCGCTGGACTTCAAATTCATCCAACCGGGTTGGATTTTCCGGCGCGCTTGGGTAAGCTGGGCGCGTTATCCCTAAAGGTTGTTTATGCCTTGAAAATCCTAATAGCCCCCAATGCTTTCAAAGGTAGTTTGACGGCGTCTGAAGCGGCTCAAGCTATTGAGCTGGGAGTAAAACAAGCTTGTCCTCAGGCGCAAACGGTTTTGTTACCCATTGCCGACGGTGGCGATGGTTGTGGTGCCATTCTAGCGGCTGTTCTTGCCGCAACAACGATTCGACTTGAGGCTCGTGGCCCATTGGGGCGGCCGCAACAAACACAATTGTATTTCCATGCGGATCAAAGAACAGCGATCATAGAGTCAGCGGATGTGATTGGGTTGCGGCTTATTTCCGGCGAACCTGCAAATCCTTTATTAGCCGGTAGTTATGGTTTGGGGCAATTGATTCTCAAAGCGCTGGACCTAAAGGCTGAGCAAATATTAATCGGCTTGGGCGGCAGCGCGACCAATGATGCAGGAATGGGGATGGCTGAGGCTCTGGGTGTCAGATTTCTTAACGCTCAGGGAATAGTGTTAAGTGGCAGTGGCGCTGCTCTGGAAACGGTATGGCATATCGACACCAGCGGCATGGATCCACGTTTGAGGCATACTGATATTCGGGTGATGTGTGATGTGGATAACCCTCTATATGGGCCCACAGGCGCGGCTCACATGTTTGCAGCGCAAAAAGGTGCCGATCCCGCCCAGGTGTCAAGATTGGACGAGGGATTGAAGAATTTTGCTGAACGTATCCACCAAGAGATGGGCTTGGATGTTTCGTGTGCAAAAGGGGCGGGTGCCGCAGGTGGATTGGGGGCCGGTTTAATGGCCTTTTGTCAGGCTGTTTTACAGTCTGGAACCGAGCTCATTTTTGATCTTATTGAGTTGGATAAACAGTTGCAGCTTTGTGAACTGGTGATTACGGCTGAGGGTTGTTTGGACGCCCAGTCGGGATGTGGCAAGGGGCCTGTGGCGGTTGCAAAGAGAGCATCTGATTTTGGGGTACCTTGTATCGTCGTAGCCGGTAAGGTCACGCTGGATCCCCCAGCGCTTCAAGCCTTGGGATTTGATAAAGTTACCAGTATTTGTAATCAGACTGTGGATATGCATCAATCCATGCAGGATGCTGCGTCTTACTTGCAACAGGCAAGTCGGGAACTGTTACAGCAGTTTGTGGGTTACTCCGAGCCCAGTAAATAAAGTACATAGGGTACGATTATCCAGGCCAGTCCTTTGATAAGGAAAAAAAGGAAAGCCAGTGCTCCCCACTTTTTGGTGGTTTGAGCCAGTCGATTATTTTCTTCGTTTATGGTTTTCTGGAACATCGTGTTCTCGTCTTATCCGTCTATTATCCCTGTATATCGGTTCCTTTGAAAAAAAATTAGCCAGATTACATAAAGTTTGCATTTCCGGATCGTCGACAATCTTTACAAAACTGTGCTGACATTTCAGGGAAATCAAATAATTATCATTTAAAACAACAGGATAAAAGTATGGCACAGCAATTGCTCTGTAAGAGTGGTACAGAATTCTCGTTGGGTGATGTGTCATCCGACAAGCCAGTTTGGCTGCACTAGCACCCCGACCGTGAGTTTCACCTAAGGGGTGTTTTTTTTGCCTGCGATTTTGTTCAGCCAGTCCTGTCTACAACATGTCCCGTCTGTGTGGTACAAGCCAATTTCTTCTATTATATGAGACGGTAGTGTCACCAATGTAATGGATGGGAGAGGGAAGAATGTTATGGATGAAACGCGAGAATCTCTGACGGATCTGGAAAAACTTTGCAGCGCCAGACATCACGATCCGTTCTCTTTTCTGGGACCGCATCAGATCAACGGTGAAACCGTCATCCGAGCCTACCTGCCGGGTGCCTGTTCCGTTACCTTGCTGGACAATGAACAGCATATGAGTCGTATCGATAGTTCGGATCTGTTCCAATGGCGCGGGCAAGCATCGATCAGCAAGCCTTATCAACTACTATGGTATGACGCCAACAGAAGTCGGCATGTGCTGCATGATCCTTATAGTTTTCCCCCACAAATCCCCGATTTTGATTTGCATTTGTTTGCTCAGGGAAAACATTGGCACGCCTACCGGTTTCTTGGGGCACATGCCCATGAGGCACAAGGTATTGCAGGTGTATTGTTTGCCGTTTGGGCTCCCAATGCGGAGCGGGTCAGTGTGGTGGGAGACTTTAATCACTGGGATGGTCGACGTCACCCTTTGCGTTGTCGGGGCGGTTCCGGTGTTTGGGAGTTGTTCGTACCGGATCTGGCGCCGGGGAGCTTATACAAATACGAAATTCGAAATCGCCACACCGGTGCGGTATTTCTGAAAACCGATCCCTACGCGCAGCAATTTGAGCTAAGACCGAGTAACGCTGCGATAGTACCGCAGGTACAAGCTTATTCATGGCAGGATGACCTCTGGTTGCAGCAAAGGGAAAGCTTTGACTGGCAGCACCGTCCGGTTTCCATCTACGAAGTTCATTTAGGTTCCTGGAAGTGTAACAGCGATGGTTCGGGTATGAACTACCGGCAGCTGGCACACCAATTGGTGGCGCACGTAAAAGCCCTGGGTTTTACCCATATTGAGTTATTGCCACTGACAGAGTTTCCCTTTGATCCTTCCTGGGGTTATCAGGCCATCGGCTATTATGCGCCCACATCGCGCTATGGGAGTCCGGATGAATTTCGCTATTTTGTTGACTATTGTCACCAAAATGACATCGGTGTTTTCCTGGATTGGGTGCCTGCGCACTTTCCCAAGGACGATTTTGCCTTGGCACGTTTTGATGGCAGCGCCTTGTATGAACACGAAGATCCGCGTTTGGGAGAACACCTGGATTGGTCCACCTTGATCTACAATTTCAGTCGCAATGAAGTGAAGAATTTTCTGTTATCCAGCGCTTTATTCTGGCTGGAAGAGTTTCACTTGGATGGTTTGCGGGTGGATGCCGTTGCCTCTATGTTATATCTGGATTACTCCCGGGAGGACTGGTTACCCAATGCGTACGGTGGTCGGGAAAATCTGGCCGCCATTGAGTTTATACAGCAACTCAATACGGTGGTACACCAGGCCTGTAAAGGTGTGTTGATGATGGCGGAAGAGTCCACTTCCTGGCCGCAAGTCAGTCGTCCGGTTTTTGCCGGAGGTTTGGGATTTGACTTGAAATGGAATATGGGCTGGATGAACGATACCTTGGCTTATATGGAAAACGATCCGCTGCATCGAAAACATCATCATAATGAACTGACGTTTAGCATGTTGTATGCATTCACGGAGAATTTTCTGTTACCTTTTTCCCATGATGAGGTCGTTCACGGTAAGCAGTCTTTGTTGAATAAAATGCCCGGTGATGAATGGCAAAAATTTGCCAATTTGCGATTGTTGTATACGTATATGTTTACCCACCCCGGCAAAAAGTTACTCTTTATGGGTTGTGAGTTCGGGCAAGGCTTGGAGTGGGACAGTGGTCGTTTTTTGGATTGGTATGTGTTGGAATATCCTCTACATCAGGGCGTGCAAAACCTGGTAAAGGATTTGAACCATCTGTACCAGGCCCAAGCACCCTTGCATACCTATGAATTTGATTGGCAGGGGTTTGAATGGATAGATTGCCAGAATTCGGAGCAATCTGTTATCAGTTATATTCGCCGGGACCAAAATACTTGTATTATAGTGATTATTAATTTTACGCCGGTGGTACGACAAGCCTATCGTTTGGGTGTTCCGGAGCCGGGAATGTACCAGGAACTGTTCAATTCCGATTCTCAGTACTACGGTGGTAGTAATATGGGTAATGGCTCCCTTGGTCTGCACAGCGAAGACATCGGATGGATGGGGCGGTCTTGGTCCATAAATATTACGTTGCCGCCGCTGGCTGGGGTTGTGTTAAAACGGATGTCTGATTAAGACACGGGATCTAATATGTTGTATAGACGGTTACCGGATGTTTGGCCCGGCAAACCTTATCCTTTGGGTTCTACCTGGGATGGGGAAGGCGTGAATTTTGCCCTTTTTTCGGAAAATGCCCAAACAGTCGAGCTATGTTTGATCGATTCCAAATCCAATGAGGTGGTTCATACCATCAATGTGAAGTGGAAAACCGATCAGGTCTGGCACTGCTATTTGCCCGAAGCCCGGCCCGGCTTGTTATACGGTTACCGCGTCCATGGTCGCTACGACCCTGCCAACGGTCATCGCTTCAATGCCAGCAAGCTGCTGTTGGATCCCTACGCCAAGGATGTCGTAGGACAATTGCATTGGGAGGATTCCCTGTTTGCTTATGACCCCCGGCATAAAAAGCAGGATTTGGCAGCAAATGATTGGGACAGTGCCAATGCCATGTTGCGTAGCCGCGTGGTGGATCAATCCTTCACCTGGGGTGATGACAAATTGCTACGGACACCCTGGCATGACACCATAATTTATGAATTGCATGTTAAAGGGTTTACGCAAAACCATCCCGATATTCCCGAAGAGATTCGCGGTACATATGCGGGTCTCAGTTCCGCTCCTGCCATAGAGCATTTCAAGCGTTTGGGTATTACCGCGGTCGAACTAATGCCGGTGCATGCATTTATCGATGACCGGCGTCTGGTGGAAAACGGGCTAAGAAACTACTGGGGCTACAACTCCATTGGTTTTTTTGCTCCAGATGCCAGATATTCTGCCAGTGGCAGTATCAATGAGTTCAAAACCATGGTGAAGCATCTGCATACTGCCGGTATTGAAGTCATATTGGATGTGGTTTACAACCACACCGCCGAAGGCAGTCATTTGGGGCCCACACTGTGTTTCCGCGGTATCGATAACAGCGCATACTATCGCCTCGACAAAAATAACCCGCAGCTATACACCGACTACACCGGTTGTGGTAATACTTTGAATATGCGTCATCCAAGGGTGCTGCAGCTCATTATGGACAGTTTGCGCTATTGGGTGCAGGAAATGCACGTGGACGGTTTTCGCTTTGATTTGGCGTCGGCTCTGGCGCGGGAGCTGCATGCCGTGGATCGCTTAGGTGCGTTTTTCGATATTATCCACCAGGATCCAATCCTGTCTCAGGTAAAGTTAATAGCCGAACCTTGGGACTTGGGTGAAGGCGGTTATCAGGTGGGAAACTTTCCGGTGGGCTGGACCGAATGGAATGGCAAGTATCGCGATTTGATCCGCGCTTACTGGAAAGGAGATGGCGGTTTGATTGGTGATATGGCTTATCGCATTACCGGTTCCAGTGATTTGTATGAGCATGGCGGCCGCAGGCCGTATGCCAGCATTAACTTTATCACCTGCCATGATGGGTTCACTCTAGAGGATTTGGTCAGCTACAACCGGAAATACAATGAGGCCAATCTGGAAAACAATCGTGATGGTGATAACCATAACCAAAGTTGGAACTGTGGTGAGGAAGGGGCTACGAATAATCTGCACGTTTTACGGCTGAGAAACCGCCAAAAACGCAATTTTCTCGCGACTTTGTTTTTATCACAAGGCGTACCCATGTTGCTGGCGGGTGATGAGTTGGGTCGCACCCAAAAAGGTAACAATAACGCTTATTGCCAGGACAACGAACTCAATTGGGTAAACTGGGATTTACAGCGGGAACAGCAGGAATTGTTTCAGTTCGTGCGTTACTTAATTCGCTTGCGTAAAGAGCACCCCGGTTTTCGGCGACGCTATTTTTTTCAGGGGCGCTCCATCAAGGGGAGTTCCATTAAGGATATAACCTGGCTAATGCCCAGTGGTACGGAAATGACAGACCAGGAATGGAATAAGTCCTATGCCCGTTGTTTGGGGCTGTTTCTGGCCGGCGAAGTGATCGATGAACACGATGACAGAGGGTGTCCGGTTAAAGACGATAATATGATCCTGCTGTTTAACTCAGACCATGAAGCCATACCGTTTACCTTACCTGCAGAGCCGCCTAACAGTCGTTGGGAGGTACTGGTGGATACCGAGAATGAAACACTGGCTGAAATGGATAACCGTTTTTATCATTCCGGTGCGGTGTATCCCCTGCAAAAACGTTCTCTGGTGTTGTTGATTCAACAACAAAGACCGTTATTGTCCGGTGATGTGTAATTCTAGTCCACGGGGCAGGTTAAAATCTTATCGGCATAAGCAAAGACAAGTTGGGAGAACTTCCGTTTTTGCACCTCGGGTCGACCAGCGCAAAAGGTCGGTGCTTCAGATTAATCGGCATCCTTACCCTAATGGGTCATGACTTACCAAATTCATCCAGCTCAATGTCGAAGTCTTTCAGCACCCGTTGAGTCTGCAGTTTTTTCTGCCCGGCTGCCACGGCCATGACCTTAGCGGTCACCTCTTGGATTTCCTCTTTGGAAGCGCCATCCTGTTTGAGCTTTGATAAGTAGTTTGCAGTACAGGGTTCACAGTTCATGGCGACAGCTGCCGCAAGGCCCACCAGCAATTCGGTTCTGGAGTCCAATACCGAATTGTTATGGGTGGCGTTATAAAATGCTTCATACAAGGATTGTTGTTTTGGGTTTAACATTGTTGAGGTCCCTTTTCCGGCTGAGCCGTGTTGCCATTCGCGTTCTACTATGATTGCAGCGAGTTGAAAAAATTCCACCGGTAAGACTGAATAGTTAACTCAGGAACCGGATTGGTTCCCGGGCGTGCATCGTGGTAAAATCGCCGGGGTTTGCCGTCCGGGTTCTGTTTCCGTCTCAGGTGATGGTTGGAACGAGGGGTTTGTTCTGAAGTAAGGTCTCATAAACTATGAAAAAATTTGTAGTAATCGTATTGAGCTTGGTGGCCTTGGTGTCGATCCAAGCACAGGCTTCGTCCTTCTATACTGAATCCGGCCTTGGGCAAATCAATGTGGAAATGGCGGGGAAGGTCTATTCGCCTTATATTGCAAGGGCCAAACTGGGATACCGTATCAGCAGCATCTATGCTGTTGAGGCCTTGGTGGGTACACATGCCTATGGCGATACGGTGGACAATGAAGAAATGCAAATCCCCTCGCTAAGTGGTTTGTTTTTACGTTACGGAACTCATGATGATCGCAAACTGCGCTTATACGGCATTGCAGGTTATGCCATGGTGGATGCGCTGAGGGATACGTCGTCAGGAAAGTTTGTCAAAGAATTCCACGGTTTTGCTTACGGTATCGGTGCCGAGGAGCGTTTGGTGAGTTTGCCGGCGCTCAGTTTTACTTTAGAGTACACACGATATTACTCCGAAAACGATAAAGAACTATTGGTTTATGGTATCAACGCGGGTATACGTGCTCGGTTTCAATGGTTTTAACCCATCCATCAGTTAATGGTAAAATTATTGTTTCCTCCTTCAATTTACCCTAATTACCACTATATATGTAAAAGCCTCAAATAAATTCCGTTGAAGCAGCAGTACCTGTTAGATGTTTGTAAAGGAGAAGTTCGTTGAAAAAAGCGATAGAGAATAACTCAGAACACGATTTAGTGTATGTGAAAAAAAGCGCCATTCACGGACGCGGTTTGTTTGCAAAAACCGATATCAAAGAAGGGGCTGTTCTGGGTGAAGTAGAAGCAGTCCCGGCAAAATCGGATGGCCCCTATGTTTTGTGGATAAACGACGCCAAAGACGGTTTTGAAGTGAAATGCCTATTCAAATACATCAATCACAACAAGCGCGCCAATGCCTGTTATTGCGACGATTTTACCGTGATTGCGCTTAAAGATATTAAAGCGGGTGAGGAAATCACACATGATTACGGCGACGATTGGCTGGATTAGGGGATTCTTATTACATAGCTTAAATTGTGCTACGCTTGTTATTATGATCTGATATATGGTGAGCGTTTACGACTTGCAGCTGCCTGCAGTCTAAGGCTATGATGTCGGAACCGATAGCCGCTATAACCAAAATAATAGGGTGGGGGCAGAGTCTCGGGACACATTAGTACCGGTCCCCCAAAAAAACTGGTACCAAAAAAATCACACGGCCCGTTGTGTCAGAAAATGAAATGCTGAGCAGAACACGGGGGTCCGGGAGTTTTGTTTTAATGTTAATCAATACACCAGTTTATACCTTTGAGAACGGTACTCATTTCGTGATTGTATATTCGGAAGCTGAGGATGGTACGTTTCGTCGCACCCAAAGCGAACCCCTGCGTTTGTTAAAGAACGACATCAAAGGTGTTTCCATCGCCCAAGGCGATTTGGTTTCCAGTCATTACGATCGCTATGACCGGGTATGGAAAACACCCACAGTCACTTATCATTACGGTAAACCGCAAAGTTTTTATCAATTTCTACGCGAGAAAATAGCCCGAAATCAATTTTTTGTATTCACCAAACCCACCATGTCCGGACATATTACCAAGTTTCAGGTCCACGAGTTACAATTAAAGAACGGTACTTCGCAACGAAAAATTTCCATTCTTAAAGAAAAGTACTGCGAAGCACTGACCTTGTGGACGGAAGAGGAACTGCAGTCTAATCAAATCAGCAATGCTGCCACGGTGCTTTATAAAGATAACCGTCCAACCCGCAACGACACAGTTCGGCAAATGGATGCGGTCGATTTGGACAAAACAGTGTTAATGAATGTTGCGGCAAAATCCCCAAAGATCGGACCGGAGCAGGAAAAAAAACAACGACGAAACTTGGTACGGGCGTTTTCTTTGGATAGAAAAACGGAACAAAAATCCGACCAATCAGGTACTGACCATTTTTATCAACGTTTTATTATTGATCTTGACTGAGCGAACCTCATACGTGTCGCATCAATGACCCGATAACAGACGCTGTCTGGCTTTATTGTACAAGGAATCCGACAAAACCCGGGCATCTTTTAAACGGCGCAAATCCTCCAGCTCTCCCGCCAACACCCGGTCTTCCGGGATGGTGACACTTTCCTTCAGCTTGGCATTAACGACACTCAGTAGTTCCAGAAAACGGCGGTATTCCGCTTTGGAAGGTGCGTTGTGATAAATTTCGAACAGAGGAATTTTGGATTTTCTCGAATAAAATACCGTTGAGTTTTGGATTTTATTGATAAAAGTCACGAAAAATATCAGACCGATTGTGACACTGGCTATAATGGTTGATTCGAGATATTTGTATTTGCTGAATAGTTGCATACCTGACGCAGTGGTATAAGCCGCATAACTTAAAGCCAGAAGCGCTACAGACAAGATCAACCATTTCCATTCAATGTGCAGTTTTCGTTTCCAATTACTGCTTAAAGAGATAATGTTCACCCAGTAGGTCTTTTTACTGCCTTCAAACTGGGTGATGTGCAAAAAAGTTTTGTCTAAAATTTGCACCACTTTAGCGTGTTTTTTCCACTTCTTAACCTGAGTGATTTTGGCGGTCACCTTTTTTGCGGCTTCTGCATTCAACTTGGGCAAGTCATTGGAAGATAAAGATATGGTTTCAGTGTTGACGCTCATGCAGACTCCAATTACCTGGAATTCGCCCCTATTGTTGAGGATTTGGCCCACCAGAGAGGGGTTTGTTAGTAATACATCGACCTTTTTTTCATCTATTTTAGACCATATGTTAAGGGGTTGAATCCTCTATAAATTTTAGGTGTTTTACGGGTTTAGGTTTTACTGCCGGCAGTGGTATGATTGGCCTCTAACAGGTAAAAAAGTACCAATTAAAAAGGTTTTTCATATGAAGTTTCAGCGTGGGGTCATTTCCTTTTTTGCATTGTTGTTGTTACTAGGGAGTAGTCGAGGGGTCTTTGCAGACATGAAATCTGCCCTGGACGCGGTGGAAAAAAAGGATTTTAAACAGGCCGCGAGCCTGTTTACCGAGCTGGCTGAATCCGGAGATGTTGAGGCACAGTACAATCTGGCCATGTTGTTACGCCAGGGACAGGGTGTGGACCAGGATTATAAGGGAGCAGCACAATGGTTCCGCAAAGCTGCAGACCAAGGGCTGGCGGATGCCCAATTCCACTTGGGCAATATGTATGAATTTGGATTGGGCGTCGATCAAAATTTTCAGTATGCGGCGGTGTGGTACGAAAAAGCGGCTAAGCAGGGACAGCCGGCGGCCCAAACCAATCTGGGTGTTCTTTACGCTTCCGGGCAGGGGGTAAAACAGGACATTATTCAGGCCTATGTATGGTTGAATCTGGCTGCGGCCCAAGGAGTGCAAGCAGCGTTTGAAAACCGTGAAATAGTTTCCAAGGAAATGTCAGAGGAAATGAAAACCAATGTTCGCAAGATTTCACGGGAATACTACAGGAAATACCTGGCGCCGTTTCAAACCCAAAAAATCGGTCATGCACGCCGACCGCCCCCACCTGAAGCAGAGACAAAACAGCCTGCAAACCACGAGCAACAGGATCAACACCAGCATTAAATAGGCTAAACTTATGGAAAGCCTCTGAAATAATTCGGTGGGAGCAGGGAATGCCATGGGTAAAGTTTTCGTTCACCAATCGGTTGATCAGCTTAATGAAGCGGTAGCGCGGCATTGGCTGGAACTTTGTCGGCAGGCTGTTGCAGATCATGACGGTTTTTATGTTTCTTTGGCTGGGGGTAGTACCCCCCAAAAACTCTACCATTTACTCAGCACACCGCCTTTTGCAGAAGAAATTCATTGGCAAAAAGTGCATCTGTTTTTTGGCGATGAACGCTGTGTACCTAAGGATCATGCGGATAGCAATTACCGTATGGCCAAAGACGCCTTTATTGGCTCGGTTCCCATACCTCCGGCGAACGTGCATGCTGTGGATATCGTGGAAGGAGACCCGCAAGGCAGTGCTCTCGGGTATGCGGCGGCATTGGATGTCTTACCCAAAAACAGCAAAGGTTTACCCCAGTTTGATTTAATGCTTTTAGGTATGGGTGATGATGGCCATACTGCCAGTTTGTTTCCCGGAACCGAGCTGTTGCAGGAAACCCAACAATGGGCCGGCGCGGTGTATGTGAAAAAACTCAATGCTTGGCGTGTCAGTTTAACGTTTCCAGTAATCAATGCCGCTCACAACATTGTGTTCCTTATTGCCGGGGAAGCTAAGGCCGCGGTATTGGGTCAACTGTTTCAGGCAGAATCTGCGTCGCGGCCTGCATATCCTGTAGAGCAAGTACTCCATGGAGCCGAGCACGAATTGCAATGGCGTTTGGATGAATCAGCTGCTGCCGAATTACCCGATTCACTGTTGACGAAGCGATGAAGATTGTCGCTGTCGACTTGGGGGGTACCAAGACTTTGTTGCGCCTGTGCCGGGTGGACAAAGACGACTGCGAAGTGTTACGACAACAACGTTATGAAAGCGGAATTTATACTTCATTTGAAGCCATACTCGAACATTTTTTAGACGGCGAAACAGACGTGGTAAATTTTTGCGTGGGTGTGGCCGGGCCGGTTTCCGGTGAACAAGCCGGTGTCACGAACTTACCCTGGCAGATCCATGCCGTCACATTGAAACAACGGTTTGGATTTCAGCAAGTACGTTTAATTAATGACTTCCAAGCCATCGGTTATGGCTTGAACACCTTGGCGGATTCCGGTTTTCAAGTCATGCAAAAGGGACAGGTACAGCCTCACGCAAACCAAGTCATCATTGGCGCCGGAACCGGTTTGGGACAGGCGATCCTGGTGTGGCGCGATGGCGGCTATGAAGTACTGGCTTCAGAGGGGGGGCATGCAGACTTTGCCCCCACCAATGAACTGCAAATTCGTTTATTACGGTTTCTGCTCAAAACTCACGATTGTGTATCTTATGAACTGTTATGTTCCGGTCCCGGGCTAGAGCGGATCTATATGTTTTTACAACATGAACGAGGTGAGTCAGATGAGTTGAATGCGGCGGCTATCACCCAGGCTGTGGACAATCAGGAAGAGGTTGCTGTGCAGGCGCTGGACCTGTTTATGTCAATTTATGGAGCCCAGGCCGGCAATCTGGCGTTAACCGGTTTGGCTCTGGGGGGTGTGTATGTGGCCGGGGGTATTGCGGCCCGAATTGCAGATAAGTTGATGGTGGGGCCGTTTATGGAAAGTTTTCGACATAAAAGCAAAATGGGGGCTCTGCTGCAACAAGTGCCTGTAAAGATCGTGTTGGACCCGGAAGTGGGGTTATTGGGGGCCCAGGAAGTGGCGCGGCGACTATAAACATCCTGTCGATGTTAGGGGTTTCACCGTTTAGCCGGTAAGTGCTGTGGAGTCGTAGTTTTTTTTATTTTCACGGGTTTGGGTTTGCGTGCACGAATGATGTCTTGGTATAAGCTATGGTATTGTGCTGCACTGTTGTCCCAACTGAAATCCTGCTCCATGGCTGTTTTGATCAGTTTTTTCCACTGTGTCGTGCGAAACACATCCAGTGCTTCTAATGTGGTGGTAAGCAAAGCGGCGGGGGTGGCTTCATTGACTATAAAGCCGCTGCGTTTGTGTTTCGGAGTATCTACGACGGTATCTGCCAGTCCGCCCACTCGAGTAACAATGGGAATGGTGCCGTAGCGCAAACTGTACAGTTGGTTTAAACCGCAGGGTTCAAATCGGGAAGGCATGAGAAAGGCATCCGCTCCGGCTTCTATCTGGTGGGCCAGGGATTCGTTGTAGGCCAAAGTAACGGCCATTTTCTGAGGATATTTTTCAGCTAACTGTTTTAGCGCAGCCTCGTACTTGGTTTCGCCACTTCCCAGGACCACCAACTGGATGGGATAAGCCAGTAGTTTGGGCACAATCTCGGTAATCAAATCCACGCCTTTCTGATCCACCAGCCGACCAATAGAACCCAGCAGAAAAGCATCTTGCTCCTGTGGTAAGCCCATGGTTTGTTGCAATGCCGCTTTGTTTAAACGCTTGCCGACTAAATTGTCAGGGGCATAGTTGGCGCTGATTAATGGGTCGGTTTGTGGATTCCAGGTGTCGGTGTCTATGCCATTGATGATGCCATGTAGAACATCCTGGCGGAAAGACAATAAGCCCTCCAGGCCGTAGCCAAACCGGCTGGTTTGAATTTCCTCGGCATAATTTGGGCTTACGGTGGTCAAGCGATCGGAGTACACCAGCCCACCTTTGATAAAGGAAAGTTGATGATGGAACTCCAGTTCAAATGGGTGCCAGAATTTCTCATCCAAGCCCAGAGAGATAAAGGTTTCCCGCGAGAACAAGCCCTGATAGGCCAGATTGTGAATGGTGAACACGGTGCCCGGTCGCATCGGTGAACGACTGAGTAAAGCCGGTATGAGTCCGGTTTGCCAGTCATTGCAATGGACAATGTCCGGTTGCCAATCCAGGCCGGCACTGTTTAAAGCCACCCGTTCGACGGCTCGACATAACAGTGCGAAGCGTTCGGCGTTATCGGGCCAGGGATTACCGTCCGGTTGTAAGTAAGGGTTTCCTCTGCGAGCAAATGCCGGGGCGTAGTCCACCAGGATGAGTTTTACCCGATTTTGAGGCATGCAGGCTTCCAGCAACTGCACTTCTCCCGGCGTACCGGGTAGATAAAAACTGGCCAACTTCTTGGTCTTTATGCCGCTTTCCAGAATATCCTGGTACGCGGGTAGCATAACTCGAACGCTGTCGCGCAGTTGTTTCAAAGCGGCAGGTAACGCGCCGGCGACATCCGCGAGACCGCCGGTTTTGATCAGTGGTTGCACTTCACTGGCGACGAACAGGACTTTGCTCATGGTTCTATTTTTGTTTTACCGTCAGGCTTGTGTGTCAGTACCATTCCGGCCAACGGTGGAATGGTGAGCAAGAGAGAGCAAGGGTTATTCATCCAGGGCGTATTTTCCGCCGGAATAAGGCCCAGATTACCCACATTGCTTCCGCCGTAATAGCTGGAGTCTGAATTGAAGACTTCCTCGTAATCTCCCGGGGAGGGTACCCCAATACGATAGTGGTCACGGGGTTTAGGGGTGAAATTCAGGATGATTATCATAGTTTGTTCGGGGCTGTTACGAATATAACTAATAATAGACTGGTCTGCGTCATGACAATCAATCCATTGGAAGCCGTCGCTTTCAAAATCCAGTTCATGCAAAGCGGTATTTTGGGTGTAGAGCCGGTTCAAGTCGCTCACCGTAGATTTCAACCCTTGATGGAACGGCAATTCCAATAAGTACCAATCCAGGGACTTATCAAAATCCCATTCCGACCATTGACCGAATTCGCTCCCCATGAACAAGAGTTTTTTACCCGGGTAAGTAAACATATACGTATACAAAACTCGCAAATTGGCAAATTTCTGCCAATCGTCACCGGGCATTTTGCGAATCATGGAGCCTTTTCCGTGCACCACTTCATCATGGGAGAGGGGCAGAATGAAATTTTCGCTAAAGGCATACATCATACCGAACGTGAGCTGGTCGTGGTGAAAGCGGCGATAGATGGGGTCTTTGTTCATGTAATTGAGTGTGTCGTGCATCCAACCCATATTCCATTTCATGCTGAATCCCAGTCCGCCCAGATAGCATGGGCGTGTGACCTGGGGCCAGGAAGTGGATTCCTCGGCCATTACCAGGCAACCGGGAAACTGAGAATGGATCACCGTATTCAGTTCGCGCAAGAAATCTATAGCTTCAAGGTTTTCATTGCCACCGTACTTGTTGGGAAGCCAGTCACCTGCTTCTCGCGAGTAGTCCAAATACAGCATGGAGGCCACCGCATCCACCCGCAAGCCGTCGATATGAAACTCTTCCAACCAGTACACCGCACTGGCCAGAAGAAAGTTTTTCACTTCGGCTCGACCGTAGTTATAGATCAATGTGCCCCAGTCACGGTGTTCACCCAGGCGAGGATCTTCGTGTTCATACAGGGCGCTGCCATCAAAGACGCTTAATCCATGGTCATCTTTGGGGAAATGAGCCGGAACCCAGTCGACCAGTACGCCAATTTGGCTTTGGTGACATTGGTCAATAAAGTCGCGTAAGTCATCCGGTGTTCCAAAGCGGCTGCTGGGGGCGAAGTATCCCGTGGTTTGGTAGCCCCAGGATCCATCCAGGGGATGTTCCGTTACCGGCAATAATTCAATGTGGGTAAATCCCAGAGACTTGATGTAGGGGATAAGTTCTGTGGCGATGTCACGGTAATTGAGAAATCCTTCGCTATGTCCCCGCTTCCAGGAACCCAGGTGCAGTTCGTAAATGGACAAGGGGCTGTGCAGCCAGTCACGCCGGCGTTGTGCCTCGAGCCAGGTGGCGTCTTGCCATTGGTAGTGGCTCTCGGTGACGATGGACGCTGTTTTGGGACGGTTTTCGAATTCCTGTCCATAGGGGTCCGTTTTTAAGAGTATGCGACCGGAGGGGTGACGAATCTCAAATTTATACAAGCTGCCGCAACCAATCCCCGGAATGAAAATCTCCCAAATGCCGCTCCCCCCCCGATTAACCATGGGATGTACCCTTCCGTCCCAGTGGTTGAATTCACCTACCACACTGACACGTCCGGCATTGGGTGCCCAGACGCTGAAACGTACGCCGGCTATTTGGCTCACAGTGACGGGGTGGGCACCAAGGATCCGATAGGCATGCCAGTGTTTACCCTCCGAAAATAGATGCAGGTCAAAATCTGAAATTTGAGGGGCGAAGGAATAAGGGTCATATTCCACTGTGGTGTCGCCTTGGTCATCCACATAGCGTAATCGGTACGGTTCCTGTATATCGGTTTCCCCTTGCCAGTGAAACAGATCGCTATGGCCAAGTCGCTGCAGCAACGTGTCCGAGTCATGTAGACGTAATTCACGGGTGCGGGGGCGAAATACACGGATGATTGTATTACCGGCGGCGTCTGTGTGTTTGCCGAGAACGCAACGTGGGTCATGGTGCCTGGCTTCAAGGACCGCCTGAATATTGTCCTGTAGGATTTGGGCTGGGTCGGGTTGTGCCGGTTGAATTTCCCGGGCGGCGGATTCGCTGGAAGGAGCTTCCTGTGACGGTTCCCGTGTGGAAGGTTCTATAGCAGAGGATAGTGCAGAGGGTTCGGGTGTTTGACGGTCTGGCGCGCTCCGCGTAACCTGGGTTTTTGGGACTGGGGGTTTTTTTCTCATGGGATCCACTAATTATAGGTAGGCGTTTAACTTATTACTAATTTTACGTGTTTGCAATGATCAAGATTAATTTAGTGGGCTGTAATGTGATGCAATTTTTACTATGTTTATAGTAGAACTGCAAAAAGTGCAGAGACGAGTTTGTTTGTTGTTAAAAACACTATAAATACGGAATCTATCTCAGTTAGAGATGACTCAACCGTGTAACATGAAGGAAAACCTATGCAAGCGGAACAAACGCGATTTGTAAGTCGGCTGACCAAGAAAACCCTGGCACTAATCATGGCTGGGGGCCGCGGATCTCGGTTAAAACAAATTACCGATTGGAGAGCCAAACCGGCTGTACCCTTTGGGGGGAAGTTTCGAATCATTGATTTCCCACTGTCCAACTGCATTAATTCCGGTATTCGTCAGGTGGGCGTGTTGACCCAATACAAATCCCATTCGCTCATATTGCATGTGCAAAAAGGGTGGAGTTTTCTGCGGGGAGAGTTCGGGGAGTTTATTGAGATACTGCCGGCACAACAGCGCATAGAAGAGAGCTGGTATGCGGGAACGGCGGATGCCATTTATCAAAACCTGGACATTATCCGCAATCACAAGCCGGAGTTTGTTTTGATTCTGGCTGGAGATCATATTTATAAAATGGATTATGGCCCCATGATAGCCGCTCATGTGGACAGTGGGGCCGATTTGACCGTGGGTTGTGTGGAAGTAAGCACGGAGGAGGCTAAATCCTATGGGGTCATGGCCGTGGATAAAGCGGGCAGTATTGTCCGGTTCTCCGAGAAACCGGAAAACCCCGAGACTATGCCCGGCAAGCCCGATGTGGCTCTGGCTTCAATGGGTATTTATGTCTTTAATGTGGAATTGTTATATCGTCTATTGATCGAAGATGCAGACAGCCAGGATAGCAGTCATGACTTTGGTAATGATATCATCCCCGCCGTCATACGTGACTACAAAGCCCATGCCTATTCATTTCGGGATCCGGTCAACGGTAAGAGCGCCTATTGGCGTGATGTAGGCACTGTGGATGCGTTTTGGAAAGCCAATTTGGAGCTTACTGGTGTGGTACCGGAATTGAATTTGTACGATGAAGAATGGCCCATCTGGACCTATCAGGAGCAGTCGCCTCCGGCTAAATTTGTATTTGACGACGATGACCGCCGTGGCATGGCTGTGGATTCCATGGTATCAGGTGGCTGCGTGATTTCAGGCTCCAAAATAACCCACTCATTATTGTTCTCCAATGTACGGGTGAATTCCTACTGTGAGCTACAGGATACGGTGGTGTTACCGGATGTGAGAATTGGCCGTCACTGTCGAATTCGTAACGCCGTGATAGATAAGGGCTGTGTGGTGCCGCCGGAAACAGAGATTGGCTTTGATCTAAAAAAAGACGCGGAGCGGTTTTATGTGACGCCCAATGACGTGGTTCTTGTGACACCGGAGATGCTTGGGCAAAAGCTGCACCATGTCCGCTAAGCCGCGTTTAAAAGTTGTGCTGTGCTGGCATATGCACCAGCCACAGTACGTCAACCGGCTCAATGGCGAATTTCAACTTCCATGGACGTATTTGCACGCTATTAAAGATTATACCGATATGGCGGCGCATCTGGAGGCCAATCCCAAAGCGCGGGCCGTGGTCAATTTTGCGCCCATTTTGTTAGAGCAAATCGATGCCTATGCCCGTCAGCTAAAAGCTTTTCTCAGTACCGGAGAGCAAATCCGCGATCCTTTATTGTGTGCACTCAGCTCTGTTGTGTTACCGGCGGATTTGGAGCAACGGATAGGGCTGGTAAAAGATTGTCTCCGGGCTAACAAAGAACGTTTAGTGAATCGTTTCGTTCCGTATCGGCGTTTGGCCAGAATGGCGTCCTGGTTGATCAAAAACCCCTATACCCATGTGTATTGGAATGACCAGTTTTTAGTGGATATGCTGGTTTGGTACCATCTGGCCTGGATGGGGGAGAGCGTACGGCGCAGTGAACCGCGGGTTCAGGCTTTGATTAAAAAGGGTCATGGTTTTTTGTATCAGGACAGACGCGTTCTGGTCGAGGTCATCAGCGAGCAGTTGGATACAGTTATATCCCGTTACCGAGATTTAGCCCGCCAAGGACGCATAGAATTGTCCATGACACCTTATGCCCACCCCATTGTACCCTTGTTGTTGGACTTGAATTGTGCCAAGGAAGCTATGCCACAGGTGCGTATGCCGATGCTAAAGCAGTATGAAGGTGGTGCCGAGCGTGTACGTTGGCATGTGCAAAAAGGATTGGAAACTTTTGAACATTTTTTTGGAATTAGACCACAAGGGTGTTGGCCCTCCGAAGGAGGGGTGAGCACAGATTCCATGCCCTATTATGCCGAAGCCGGCTTTCGATGGATCGCCGGCGGTGAAAACGTGATTCGCAACAGTCTCGGTGCCTTAGGACGGAAGGAAGAGCCCATTCATCGCGTCTTTGCCCTGGATGACAGTAGTGTATGTTGTTTTTTTCGCGATGATGGTTTGTCGGATTTGGTGGGTTTTACCTATGCCACCTGGCACGCCGATGATGCAGTGGCCAACTTAGTACACCATTTAAAAAACATCGCTCAAGTGCAACAAAGTAACTTACACAATTCCGTGGTCTCTATTGTGCTCGATGGGGAAAACGCTTGGGAATACTATCCGGAAAACGGCTACTATTTTCTCAGTGCTCTGTATGAACAGTTGGGAAGCGATCCCGAGTTTGAACTTACCACTTTCGGGGCTTGCCTGGATCAGGGCGTGGAACCGGTACGTGTGGCCCGATGGGTTGCCGGGAGCTGGGTGTATGGCACTTTTTCCACATGGATAGGGGATGTGGATAAAAATCGCGCCTGGGATATGTTAGGCGAAGCCAAAGCCTGTTTTGACCAAGTGGTTCAATCGCAAAGGATTTCAGAGGAGCGGATTGCGGCAGCGCAGAAACAATTGGCCGTTTGTGAGGGGTCAGATTGGTTCTGGTGGTTTGGTGACTACAATCCGGCCAGTACGGTCAGCGATTTTGAGCGCCTGTACCGCATGCAACTGGTGAATCTGTATCAGATTTTGGGTGAACAACCCCCAGAGTATCTTTCTCATGTGTTCGCCCACGGCGGTGGCGGTGAGTTGGATGCCGGTGGTGTGATGCGTAGAGGATCCTGATCAAGATATGGTTGAGCCTGGTAAAAGAAATAAATCCACTCGAGAGATTCTGGATCGAAGACGTGCAGGCGTGTTGCTACACCCCAGCTCGCTCCCGGGTTGCGGCGATCTGGGGCCTGAAGCCTATCATTTTGTGGATTTCCTGGTTTCCTGTGGCGCCAGTGTTTGGCAGGTATTGCCACTTGTTCCCAGCCATGACGGATCGCCCTATATGGGTTTATCCGCTATTGCCGGTAACCCTGACCTAATCAGTTTGTTTTTATTGCAGGAATGCGGTTGGTTGCCTCCGGGTGAGTTAGGTCATCACGCAGGTCGTATTCCTAAGCATCATCGCAAGCATTGTATCCGCTTGGCCAAACGCGGTTTTGAAAAAAACGCATCGGCACAAGAGCGGCAGGCGTACGATACCTTTATCCAGAATCACCGGGATTGGTTGCACGATTTTGCCTTATTTATGGCTTTGCGTGAAGAACATAACGGTGCGGCCTGGTTTCAATGGCCTGGTAGTTACCGGGATCGGGAGTCAAACGCCTTGAAACAGGCGGGTTCACAACTGGTGACTCTGGTGCAGGAGGTGTATTTCGAGCAATTCCTGTTTTTTAGACAATGGAATGAAATTAGAAAATATGCGAATGAACGAGGTGTGTTGATATTCGGTGATATGCCTATATTCGTTGCTCATGACAGTGCCGAGGTATGGGCCAACCGAGGTTGCTTTGATTTACATGCCGATGGGTCAGCGCGCACTATCGCTGGGGTACCACCGGATTATTTTTCTGAGACCGGTCAGCGCTGGGGTAACCCTCACTATGATTGGAAAGTGATGAAGCAAGACGGTTTTGCCTGGTGGCGGGAACGGGTGGCTGCCGGTTTAGAACAATTTGATTTGATACGGGTGGACCATTTTCGCGGTTTTGAAGCCTTTTGGCAGATTAAGGCTGAAGCGCAAACCGCTATTGAAGGAAAGTGGGTGAAAGCCCCGGGCAAAGCATTGTTCAGTGCCTTGCTACAATCGTTTGATGATTTACCTTTGGTTGCCGAAGACCTGGGAATCATAACCCCGGAAGTCACGGCGTTGCGAGATAAGTTTGGATTTCCGGGAATGAAAATTCTACAGTTTGCCTTTGACGGCGATGCCAATAATGATTATTTACCACATAACCATGTGCCGAATAGTGTGGTTTATACGGGAACCCATGACAACAATACTACCCTGGGTTGGTATGAGGAACTGGACTATGGTCAAAAACGAGCGGTTTATAATTACCTGGGCTATCACGATGAACCCATGCCCTGGGCTATGATTCGGGCCGCCTGTGCTTCAGTATCACGCTTGGTGGTGGTGCCGATGCAGGATTTATTGGCACTGAACGGCTCGCACCGAATGAACCGGCCCGGTGTCAGCGACGGTAACTGGCAGTGGAGGTTTAACTGGAATCAAATCCCCGAGGATATGCCGACCCGGTTTCGGCGCTTGTTGCAAATGTATGGGAGAGACGCTTTTCCAGAGGCTCTTTAGATGGCTGAGTATAGTTGTCTGGGGCGTGCGTTATTCATCTGCCAGTTTTACCAGAAGATAGAAACAGCTCCCTTTTCCCAGGCTGCTTTCCACGCCAATTTCTCCTTGCATCATTTCGATGAGACGTTTCGCGATTGTGAGCCCAATTCCGGCGCCTTCGATATTTGTAATTTCCTGGCCGGCGCGATCAAAGGGGTTGAAAATGACTTGCTGTTGTTCGGGGGTCAGTCCCATGCCGGAATCAATGACATCGATTCTTAACTGGGATCCACTGGTTTCCGTGTTAATTATAATGGTGCCGTTGTCTACGTTATATTTGATAGCATTGGATAATAAGTTTATCAAGACTTCTTTGAGTCTGAATTTTTCGCCTAGTACCAATAGATTCTGCTGCTTGGTTCCCTGCCACTGCAGCGCTATGTTTTTCTTTTCCGCCAGAGGGCGAACTAAAGATACCGATTCGTCGATGACATCGGATATTCTTACCGCAGTCAATGTTAAGGCCAAAGTCCCGGATTCAATTCGTGATAAATCCAATACTTCACTAATTAACTCCAGCAAATGGCCGCCTGCTGTTAGTATCTCGTCAATATTGCTTTTTTGAGTCTCAGTAAGATTGTCGTCGGTGTGCAGCAACTGGGCAAAACCGAGCACTGCGTTCAGAGGGGTTCTGAATTCGTGACTAATTCTGGATAAGAATTCTGTTTTAGCGCTGCTGGCGGCAATGGCTTCTTCTCTCGCCTGCAGAAGTTCCTGGGTGCGCTGCTGGACCTTTTCTTCAATCGACAAAAAAGAAAGCCTCAATTCTTTTTGAAGTTCATTGAATGCATTAACCAGTAAGTCAATTTCATCGGTTTCCTGCTGGGCGCGGTTGCGGTCTAACTGGATATTTCTGTCGTTATCTTTTACTCGCAATAGGGTTAAATCGTTACTAATTTTTATTAGGTGACGGACCACCAGTTTGTGAAAAAGAAACAGCATAAAAAAAGCTACAAGGAAAGTTTTTACGCCGTTAGTGGCAAGTGTTACCCAAAGCTCTTGATATATGTTTTGGTAAACATTATGCAGGCTGGCACCCACCTTGAGCATGCCAATGTCGACGATTTTGTCTTTATAAGCGTATTTTAACGGGTATTCCCGAGTCACTATTTTGTTGTGGTGTTTTGTTCCTGCGGATGCCCATAACTTTTCGTTATCATAGACTTCTATGTACTGGATATCCTGAATTTTCAACAATCCTTTCATATGAACTTGGAGTTCATTTTTATCGACAAGCCACAGATTGCTGATTATGGAAGAAAGATGTATGTCTTGAATTTGCTTGAATTTCAAGTCGATTAAATTGACGTCGTAAGTATATCTTGCGTATAAGTGAAACGCAGTAATGACCAAGGTAATGATAGAACTGAAAAAAATGGTGGAAGTGGTGAGTTTGAAACCGATCCCCTTTCGCGCCAGTGGTAGTCTGTTTTTCATTGTGCTGGGTATTCTAGCGATTCTTTAGCGGGGCCAGGATGCGTGTATAAATGCGCTCATAGGTTCCGTCAGCTTTTAATTCCTTGAGTGACTGAGCCAATTTAGGTACGAGGTTTACATGCTTTTTGTTCAAATAGGTGAACATTTCTTTCTTGGCCAGGGGAGGGGATAGCGCTCTAATACCTTTGTAGTTGAATTTTTGGATGAGCCCCAAGCCCTGCCATAGTTCATAAAGAGCAATGTCGACACGGTTTTTGTCCAATAAAATAAACAATTGCTCAGGGTGTTTTATTTTTGTAACAACCGTTTCTCGAGGCACGTTGAATTCGAAAATTTTCCACCCGGTGATAAAGCAGGTGAGATGAGGGGTTAGACTTTCCCACCCATTAGCCATATCAATGTCTTGAGTTGCAAACGCGACAAATTCCCAATCCATGATTTTCTCAGGAACCCGAATCAAATTGGGGTAAACTTCATCCAAGCCTGCGATTCGATTGGATTCACCATCGATAATGCCGCGGTCCGCATTGATAAGCGAGCGCTCATTGGGTAAGGCGCGGGTATCCAATTGATAGCCAATTCTTTTCAGTGCGGTACCCAGTATGATGTCAATAAAACCGGTAAAATCTTTTGTATGCATGGGAGGCTTGGTTGCACCATTGCTAATCACCAATGTCTTGCCGGCGTCTGCCAAAACAGCATTGCCTGGGAGTGACATGAGAATAATAAAAGATGCGCATAAACCTTTGTACACAACTTTCTCCAATGGGTTGTTTACACGGAAGCGGTCAATTCCGAAATAAAGCTTATTCCGACTTTAAATGAAACGGTTGCCATTATTTGGCCGGTCAATTGTGTTGTCAAGCACTCTGGTTTTGTCGGTTTCCTGCATGTGCCGGGTAGTCGAACCGGCTTACGCTCAGTGGTGTGGTTGGTGTTGGCAAGATTAAGCAGCGGCGTCGCTTGAGTGGGTACGAAATCATACCCACCCCAGTCCGGACTAACTACAGCCAAATCATCAATCCCACTTCAAACCGGTTAGCCAGTGAACGGTGAGACGGGTAAATGCGGATTTTGTAAAACTGCTGCCCGGATAATGTAGGCGCGAGGTCCAGGTTAAACAGGGTTTCGCCTTTGTCATTTTGACCCACAGCTTCCATGATGATGTGTTGCTTAGGGATAAATTCATTGTGACGTTGCTCAATACCCACCACACATTCCACGGTGACATCATCCGGCTGTAAACCCGCCAAATTCGCTGCAATGCGTATGGGCAGGGATTCACCCGCCAGAATTTTTTGACTGCAGTCGTCAATACGTCTGAATGAAACCTGGGGCCAGATATTCGATATGTGTTTTTTCCAGCGAGCCAATTGGGTTGCCTGTTGGCGCTCTTCATGCGCCAGTGTTTTGCAGTGGGCATTGGCTCGGCAATAAAACTTGTTGACGTAATCTGTGACCATCCGTTGGGCGTTAAAGTTGGGAATAATGGTTTTCATGGAGGCCTTGGACATGCGCACCCAACCTTCCGAATAACCCCTGCCATCACGCTGGTAGTACAGCGGAACCACTTCATTTTCGATAATATCCAGCAGGTCCTTGGCCTCTTCCTGGTTACGATATTCGGGGTCGAATTCCGGGCCGTGGGGGGTGATGCCCCAGCCGTTATCACCACGAAAACCTTCGCCCCACCAACCGTCCAGCACGCTTAAGTTCAATACGCCGTTGATTCCTGCTTTTTCACCCGAAGTACCGCTGGCTTCCAGAGGATATTCCGGTGTGTTGATCCACACGTCCACACCGGAGACCAGCTTTCGTGCCAGCGATAAGTCGTAGCCCTCTAATAAAATGATCCGGCCTTCAAACTCCGGGCGTCTGGAAAACTCGTGAATGACGCGGATCAAATGCTGTCCGGGCTCATCATTAGGATGAGCTTTCCCGGCGAAAAACAATAATACCGGTCTTTTGGGGTTATTGATGATGCGGGCCAGTCGTTCCGGGTCGGAGAACAACAGTGTGGCACGTTTGTAAGTGGCAAAACGTCGGGCAAATCCCAAGGTTAAGATGTCCGTTTCTTTAGGTTCCAAGTGGCGCGTCAATCTTTTAATGAGTGCTTCGCTGCAGCCGTTGCGGTGCAGTTGGTGATTGACGCGTTTCCAAACGCTTTCGAGCATTTCCGTTTTTAAGGATTGGCGCAAACTCCAAAAACGATGATCGGGAATTTCATCAATGCAATGCCAGTATTTTTCGTTGTTGAATTCGTTGCGCCATTCTCGAAAGCGCATATCAAAAAGGTTTACCCATTCTCGCGCCAGGAAGGTGGGGACGTGTACGCCATTGGTAACATAAGAAATAGGATTTTCTTCTGCAGGAATTTGCGGCCAGACATAGTTTTCCATGTTAGAGGCGACATTGCCGTGAATTTGGCTGACGCCGTTTTGAAAGCGGGAGCCTCGAATGGCCAGCGCAGTCATATTAAAGCCTTCCGAGCCAGGGCTTGAGCCCAAGGAGTGAAACTGTTCACGACCGATACGCAACTGGTTTTCGAAATGGTTCAGATACTTTTCTACCATTTCGTATTCAAATATATCGTGCCCGGCGGATACCGGTGTATGCGTGGTGAATACCGTACCTGCCGCCACCAATTCCAGCGCGGCATCAAAGTCCAGATTGTTTTCCACATGCAGGCGGCAGCGTTCCAAAATTTGGAAGGCCGAGTGACCCTCGTTAATGTGCCAAATGCTGGGTGCCAGACCCAGAGTTTTTAATGCTCTGACCCCACCGATGCCCAGAACAATCTCCTGTTGGATTCGGGTGGTTTTATCGCCGCCATACAAGCGGTGGGTAATAGAACGTAATTTAGGAGAATTGGTCGGCAGGTCGGTATCCAAAAGGATAATACGAATTCGTCCTGCTTTTGCCTCCCAGACTTTAACCTCCACTTCGGTTTCACGAATGTGCACATTGACGTGGAGTTCTTTGCCTTCATTGTCGATGGCCGGGGTTATGGGTAAGTCGGAAAAATTGGTGGTGGCGTAATGAGCCACCTGATTGCCGTGCTTGTCTATGGTTTGAGTGAAATAACCTTGACGGTACAACAAACCCACGGCGACAAACGGTAGAGCCATATCGCTGGCGGCTTTACAGTGGTCACCGGCGAGAATCCCCAAACCTCCGGAGTAGATAGGCAGGCTTTCGTGTAAACCAAATTCGGCGCAAAAATAAGCAATCAAATCGGTCTCGGGGTTGAGGCAGGTGAGATTTTTTGGAGGATTATGGTGGTAGTTGTCATAAATGGACAAGACTCGATGGTAGTCCTCCATAAACACCTGGTCATGAACTGCCTGCTCCAGACGTTGTTGTGAAACTCGACGTAAAAAGACCTTGGGGCTGTGGCCGCAGGGATACCACAATTCGGGATCCAGGCGGAAAAAAAGCGCTCGCACGTTTCGATCCCAACTGTACAGCAAATCGTTGGCCAACTCTTCCAGGCGGGCAAGTTGAGCGGGGATTTTGGGTTGAACTTCCAGCGAAAAGCGCGTACCTGGCATTTTATGATTCCTTATTTGACTTACTTTTGTTGACGTAGGCTGTCTTTTTTTGACTTACTAAATAGATCCCGGTAATGATAAAATTCTGTATTCTGGACTTTGCGTGGTTCATGTCGGGTATTCGTGCCGGGTAAATGCAGGTGAATCAGGGGCTTCCTAATTTGCCGCTACAAGCCTTTTATTTTCCACGATTTATTTTACACGATATGTTGTACACGATTATAGAAGTTCTCCTGAAGATTACCATAGATGAGTCTTAAACAGTTGATTAAAAAGTTGCCGTTCCGACATTGTGTATTTTTTTTAAAATGTGTCCTCATTGCACTCTTGTGGACGTCTTGTTCAGATCGAGGTGCACCACTGGGGGGCAAGACTCAGAACTCTGCCGACCCCAGCGCCGGTAATTCCAACGTCGGTATCGGTTCCGGTAAATACAAGAATATGGTGTTTGTGCCTGCCGGTGAGTTTGTTCGCGGTAGCGATTTGGTGGATAACAGCGGTAAGCAGCAGGAATATGGTTTGGTGAATCCTCTGTATTTGGATGAACATCCGCTACATACCAGCCACACCGAAGCCTTCTACATTGATCGTTTTGAAGTGACAAACCTGGAATACAAGCATTTTACCCAATCCGCCCGCCACAAAGAGCCGTTTGAATGGAGCCAAAACGGCTATAACTTGGTGCCCAAACGCTTGCAGGCAACAGAAGTAGACACCCTGCGCTGGATTGCAACAGAGTATTTCAAACTGGATATGGATACGCGCGTGGCTGGCAAACCCGATTTATTAAAGGCGATGGTAGCGCAGCAACATAATATGGACCGGTTACCGGCCAGTGGTGTTAGTTGGTATGACGCCCAGAAATACTGTGAATGGATGGGTAAACGCTTGCCTACTGAAAAGGAATGGGAAAAAGCATCCAGGGGAGATAAGGGCAATACATACCCCTGGGGCAATGATTGGCACGAAGACTATGCCAATACCGGCGACAACAGTCGTTGGGAAAGTGGCTTGGCTCCTGTCGGGGTATACGAAAAAAACAAATCCATCTACGGGGTGTATGATATGGCAGGGAATGTGTGGGAGTGGGTTCAGGACTGGTATGAACCCTACCCGGGGTCCACTTATGAGCACAAGGATTTTGGTCAGAAAAATCGGGTGATTCGTGGTGGCGGGGGAGGTACCGGGCACTATTCGCTCAGTGTGTTTTTTCGCGGCTCAGCGCGGTCCTACGCTGCGCCGCAGACGGTTAACCACGATGTAGGATTTCGTTGTGCTCGGGACGGATAATCGCATCCGTCTCATTATCCGCCCGGAGTGACGCGACCTACTCCTTTTTGGTTCTTTCCTTAATCATCGCATGGGATTTTTTAGGACTGCTTAAATGCAGAGCTGTGACCGCACCTAAAATTCCACCGAATACAAACGCTATGACCACTGATTCCAACAACATGCCCATCATAATCGTGCCTCCGAAGTCTGTCCTTTAAGGTGTCATCGGCACAGTCCCGTCTCACCTTAGGTTTTATTCCCAAAACTGCCATTAAAGTCGCGTTTCACTATTGCCGATGCAATAAACGGGTCTGCGTCTAAAGTAATGCAATTCGTGGGCCTTTCCCGGGACAGACGAATGAACTATCGATAAATCAATGACATACACAAATGAACAAGCAATTGAGCGCAGGCGTGGAGATTCGGTTCGCCGCGTTTTGGTGGTGGATGATGACGAATTCAACCTGGAAATCCTGCAAGAATGTTTGTCTCGCAGCGGTGACCAGGTGACTTCTGTTAACAACGGCACCGAAGCTTTGCAGTGTTTGCGCAGTGCAACAGAGGCATATCATATTGTTCTGTTAGATCGCATGATGCCGAATATGAGCGGTCTGGAAGTGTTCGAGCAAATGCAGGCCGATGAGCGCTTATGTCGGATCCCCGTTGTGATGCAAACCGCAGCCGCGACAGTGGGAGATATAGAATCGGGATTATCGGCCGGTATTTTATACTACCTCAGCAAACCCTATAACCGCGAAGGCTTGTTTTCCATCATGTCCACAGCGGTTGCCGATACCCGCCTGCACCGCGAGCTATGCGATGTTGTCTGCGCCGAACCAGTCCAACCTCCACAAGCCGGTGAATGGTCTTTCTCCACCCTGGGTGCTGCCAAAACTTTGGCAGTGCAATTGGCGGCGGCCTCTGCGCAACCGCAAAAAACTGTCGTGGGTTTGTATGAACTTCTGAGCAATGCGGTGGAGCATGGCCTGCTGGGAGTGGGCTACGATGACAAAACCCGCTTGATTGAAGCCGGTAGCTGGGAGGACGAAATCGTTCGTCGGTCAGCCCGGAATGAAAATCAAGCTCTTATCCGAGTGTCGCTACAGTCCAATCAAATCCACTATCAAATAGACGATAGAGGTCCGGGTTTTGATAGCAGTGCCTATTTGCACATTGCACCCGAGCGGGCCAGGGATAATCACGGCCGTGGTATTGCCTTCGCTGGAAAGTGTTTCCAGTACCTCGAATACAACACCTGCGGTAATAGTGTCACAGCGGTATCGCAAGCCGTGGTGTCGTCACCATGAGTGCGGAGCCTCTGAACCGTACAGCTGCTCGCATTCTGGTGGTTGATGATGACGCCATGTTGCGACGTTTGATTCGCGGCCGCTTGATTAAGCAGGGTTATGACGTCCTGGAAGCGGAAACGGGCGAAGAGGGAATTCAATGTTTTCTGCGGGAGCAGCCGGATATTGTGCTCATGGACGCCAATATGCCGGGCATGGATGGTTTTAGCGCAACGCAGGTTATTAAACAATCGGATCGAGGCCAAAATACCCCGGTGATTATGGTCAGTGGGCTGGAAGACGATGAATCGGTGGACCAAGCCTTCAGCGCCGGTGCAGTGGAATACATTACTAAGCCCATTTGTTGGCCTTTGTTAATCCACCGTCTGGCCAAAATCTGCGAATCCATGGAAGCCGAAACCGCGATTGTGCAGGCCAAAATGGCCGCAGATAAGGCTAATCAGGCCAAGTCCGAATTTCTGGCCAATATGTCTCACGAATTACGTACTCCCATGCACGCCATTTTGAATTTTGCCGAACTAGGCGCAGAGCGCGTTGCTGAAGCGGATTCCCAGTTGCTGCAACGCTACTTTAACCGTGTGTTTGAAAGCGGCCAACGATTGCTTTCTTTGCTCAATAATCTCCTGGATCTCTCCAAGCTCGAAGCAGGGATGGTGGAGATGCACATTGCCAATAACGATTTGGGGAAATTGGTCGATATAGTTTTGGACGAAACTGACGCCTTGCGAGCCAAGCAAGGCATACAGATAGAGTATGTTGACGGCGTGTTTGAGGCAGAAGTGGATGCGGAGAAAATAACCCAGGTTTTCCGTAACTTACTAGGGAACGCTTTGAAATTTTCTCCCCCAGGCGGTGTGGTGCGAATGGAATTGCGTCACGACGTTCTCAATGCCAAGCCGGCAATCGCCTTTGAAATCAAAGACGAAGGCATGGGCATACCGGAGGATGAATTGGAACTGGTGTTTGGCAATTTTGTTCAGTCCAGTAACACCAAAACCGGCGCCGGAGGTACCGGCCTGGGCCTGGCTATCTGTCAGGACATTATTCGGCGACATCATGGCCGGATACAGGCTCGAAACCGCAGGGTTAAGGGTGTGAGCTTTTTATTGATGGTTCCGGTGAAGTTTGAATCACAAGGAAGAGATTCGATGCAAAACGATGAGGTGCACAAATGAGTGAAACCGGTAGAATTCTCATTGTAGACGATGAGCCGTTTAACAGAGAAATACTCAAGGACATACTTGAACAGAGTTTCGAGTTGGAAGTGGTCGGTTCAGGGCAGGAGTGCCTGGAGCGGGTACCACAGTTCAAGCCGGAACTGATCCTACTGGATGTTAGCATGCCGGGTATGAGCGGTTATGATGTTTGCGCAAAATTAAAAGCCGATGATACCACCCGACATATACAAGTGACCTTTGTGTCGGCATTGGATACTTTGGCCGACCGCCTGGCCGGCTATGAGGCAGGCGGTGATGACTACATTACCAAACCCTTTCAGGCCAAGGAGCTGCTAAAAAAAGTCCGTGTCGCCCTGAAAAATCGCGCTACCTTGGACGGTTTAAAACAGGATATGGAGTTTGCCAAGCGTTTGGCCAACAATGCCCTCGCCAGTACCAATGAAATCGGCATCGTGCTGCAATTTCTCAATGCCAGTTTCCAATGTCAGGAGTATCAGAGTTTATCCCAATTGGTGATAGATACCATTGCGGGATTTGGTTATCGTTCAACGGTGCAGATTCGTGCCGGAGAAATAGAAGTCAATAACAGTAGCGAAGGCCACATTAATCCTTTGGAAGTGACCGTGATGCAACGTATCAGTAGTGATGATCGATGTATTGATATTGGGCCGCGCACTATCCTCAATATGGATAGTATTTCTATTTTGGTCAAAGGCGTTTCCCACACCGATAAGGAAAAATACGAGAAACTTAAAGAACATCTGCTGGTGGTGGCCGAAGGCGCAGAAGTTCGTATTAACGCAATTAAGGCGCAATCGGATTTGTTGAATCAAGCCGGTTTGTTGCAGGCGATAAAGCATGCACAGGATACCCTGACCCATTTATCAGAATCCCAGGCACGACAACGACGACAACTGCCTATAGTGATGGATAAATTACACTCCAATTTAGCCCTGACCGTGGAGTCATTGGGACTTAATCAAGATCAGGCGCAAATCTTGTTTTCACTGATTCGCGATACCCGGCGCGAAGTTTTAAGTCTATGGGAACCACCGCGGGAAAACCGTGACGATGAAGGTGTGGATGCGGTGTTGGTAGAATTGCACCGAGTGATTAATCACTAGTCCATTGCTTCAAAACATCATCGGCTGTCTCCAATCTATTTACCTTCTGCTCCGGAAGCGGCCAGCATAACTTTATCCATCAGGCGGTAGGGTAGCAGTCGTTTTAGATAGGCAAATAGGTAAGTCGGAAACGTCACATAATAGCGGATTTTGGGATTCGGACTTTCCAAGGCGTGGATTACCTTTTTCAGAACCGCGTCCGCTGGCAGGGTAAAGGGCACAGCGGCTCCCTCCTTAGTGAGTCGCCGTTCCATGGCGGCATAAACGCTATGGTGTACGCTGGTTTCAGCTTTTATGTACTTCTTAAACGCCAGATAGGAATTGGCTCTGAAGCGGCTTTCAATGGGGCCGGGCTCGATCAGAATCACATGTATGTCGGTATATCTCAGTTCCAGGCGCAGGGTATCCGACAAGGCTTCCAGTGCGAACTTGCTGGCATTATATGCGCCACGAAATGGCATAACCGCCAAACCCAATACGGAACTGTTTTGGATGATGCGACCGTGACCCTGGCGACGCATCATGGGTAGAATGCGGTTGGTCAATTCTATGGTGCCGAATACATTGGTCTCAAATTGCGCTCGCAGGGCCTCTCTGCTCAAATCTTCGACAGCACCGGCTTGCCCGTAAGCGCCATTGTTAAACAAGGCATCCAGTTTTCCATCACAGAGCTGGTTTAATTGTTGCACGGCTGTGTCGATAGATTGGGGCTCATCCAAATCCAGTTGCAGGCAAGTCAGGCCCATTTCTTTTAGTTTGAGTACATCTGAATCCTTACGTGCTGAGGCAATCACCCGGTAGTTGCGTTTTTGCAGGCCCAGGGCTACGGTTAAACCGATACCTGAGGAACAGCCGGTGATAAAAATGGTTTTCGAGTTCGCCATAAGCAGTCCATTAAAGAAAATAGTAATAAGGTAGAAATAGTTAAATGTGTCAATAAATCGAGGTAAACTACTTTACCATTATTGCGGTCCAAAAGTGGCGACATTTTGAAGTTTTACGGCAGTGTCGGTAGTTTAAATGTTTTTGATCGTTTTGCGATCAATGCGGTCGGGAGAAAGCAGTGCAGCGAATTGAAAAAATAAAATCCTGGCTCCATGGCCTGGGGTATGAAGACTATGGCTGGGAAACGGCGTCCAGTGATGCCAGTTTTCGGCGCTATTTTCGCATTACCTTAGCGACGGAAGACTCCTATATCGTTATGGATGCGCCGCCGTTTAAGGAGGACACCGGACCGTTTATACATGTCAGTGCGCTGATGGCGGATATCGGCCTCAATGTCCCCGTGGTCAAGCAGGCCAATATTGAGGACGGTTTTCTACTGCTCAGCGATCTGGGTGATATACAGTATTTAAGCGTGTTAACCGCAGACAATGCCAACAGTTTATACGGTGATGCCATCCGTGCTCTGCTAAACCTGCAGGCAGGTGCACCGAGACAGGGATTGCCATTGTACAATCATGAGTTGTTACTGCGGGAAATGGAGCTGTTCCGTGAATGGTATTTGCAAAAACACCTGGGGCTGCGATTGTCTGCCAAACAGCAGGCCATGTTGGACGATATGTTTGAATTGCTGGCGCAAAGCGCGCTGGAACAACCTCAAGTTTGCGTACACAGGGACTATCATTCGCGCAATTTGATGGTTACTACCGCTAACAATCCCGGAATTTTGGATTTTCAGGATGCGGTGATTGGTGCCGTCACCTACGATTTAGTGAGCCTGTTAAAAGACTGTTACGTGGCCTGGCCTGCGGAGCAGGTGCGAAATTGGGCCTTGGACTACCAACAGCAGGCACAACAGAAAGAGATTATGCAACCGGTCAGTGAGCAACAATGGTTGCAATGGTTCGACTGGATGGGGGTACAGCGTCACTTAAAGGCTACCGGTATATTCGCGCGCCTGGATCAACGCGACGGTAAGCCCGGTTATTTAAAGGATATACCCCGTACCTTGTCTTATGTTTTGGATGTAACCGATCGCTACAAAGCATTGCATCCACTCAACGATTTAATCAGCAGCATCAATCCTGTCTAAACCTATGAAAGCAATGATACTGGCAGCCGGGCGCGGCGAGCGCATGCGACCCTTAACCGACCATTTACCCAAACCGCTCCTGGAGGTTTGTGGTAAGCCTATGATTCAACATCACATTGAGCGTTTGGCTCAGGCAGGTTTTAAGGATATCGTGATTAACCATGCCTGGTTGGGAGAGAAAATCGAACAGGCCCTGGGTTCGGGTAGCCGTTTCGGTGTAACAATTCAGTATTCTGCCGAGGGGGAGGCGCTGGAAACCGCCGGAGGGATAATTAAAGCACTGCCTCTGTTGGGAGATAAGCCCTTTTTAGTGGTAAATGGTGATGTCTTGTTGGACTATCCTTTTTCTCAGGTGCCGCGCGCTCCGGCGGCCTTAGCCCATCTGGTTTTGGTGGACAATCCACAACACAATCTCAAAGGGGATTTTGCGCTGCAGCAGGGGATGCTACACCCGGTTGGGGAACGGAAGTTGACCTTCAGCGGTCTGGCGGTGTATCAACCGGAATTTTTTGCCCAATACACACCGGGAAGACGCGCTTTGGCACCGTTGCTCATAGAGAAAATTGCCCAAGGTCAAATCAGCGGTGAGTATTATCAGGGATTTTGGATGGATATTGGTACCCCGCAACGCCTGCAACAAGCCAATGAAGACTACCGTCTGGTGGTGAATGCCGAGTCCAGTTTATAACCCCTCCCCAGATTATAACCCCAGTTAAATCAGGTATTAGAAATACAAAATTGCACTTTTCACCATTGAGTCATAGTATTCAATTGGTTAGAATTTACTCGCTATTTACTTGTAATTTACGGTAGAATGTTGGAATCTAGGGTGTGTATGGCGAGCATGACGCTCCAATGCACGCACAATGCGGGGGTATTGCAATGATTAGGGTTATTATCGTCGACGATCACGAACTGGTGCGAACCGGTATTATTCGCCTGTTGAGTGATGTTCCAGAAATCGAAGTTGTCGCAGAAGCGTCCAGTGGCGAAGAAGCGGTTCAAGTGGTCCGTCAACACAAACCGGATGTCGTGTTAATGGATGTGAATATGCCGGGCATCGGTGGCTTTGAAGCTACTCGAAAACTGATTCAGATGTATCCGGAGTTGAAAGTTATTGTGGTCACCATTCATATGGATGATCCTTTCCCATCTCGAATGCTGCAGGCGGGGGCTATGGGGTATTTGACCAAGGGCTGCGCCGTAGATGAAATTATTAATGCAATCAAAGAAGTGTATTCCGGCCGGCGCTACATCAGTGCCGATGTGGCACAGCACTTGGCATTAAAACTCATGCCCGGGGGCGATGAATCACCCTTTGATTCATTATCGCCCAGAGAGCTTCAGGTGATGCTCATGCTGACTCAGGGTACTAAAGTACAAGAAATTTCTGACAAATTGTGTCTCAGCCCAAAGACGGTCAGCACCTACCGCCATCGTTTATACGATAAACTGGGTGTGAGCAGTGATGTGGCACTCACCCGTCTGGCCATGCGCTATGGCGTGGTCGACGATGTACTCGAAGCTGGAGCTCTATAGCCCGACTAAGTACATGAAAAATGAGAAAAAGCCCGGTGAACTCCCGGGCTTTTTTTTGTCTAAATTATCATGGCGTAGAAGGCGCAAATTCATTACCATTGCCCAGGGATCACTCACGGTCCCGGCTGAGAGGCACTGAGAGGCACTGAGAGGTCTAGCATGATTAAACCGGTTTTTATTATCCCCACGATCCTGGCTTTACTGGCTGGGCCCGCGCTTGCGGCACAAAAACCAAAGCCGGACCAACCAGCGCCCTTAAAACCAGAACATTCAAAACCTGCGGATTCGACTCCCGCGAGCAAGGTTGACTTTAGCCTTATGGATATTCATGGAAAACAACATAAGTTGTCCGATTATCGCGGCAAGTGGGTTGTGGTGAACTACTGGGCCACCTGGTGCCCCCCCTGTTTGGAAGAAATTCCAGAATTGGTGGATTTTCACGAGGCTCATAAGGACAAGAATGCCGTCGTCCTGGGTATCGATTTTGAAGATGTGGAACTGGCTAAGCTCAAATTATTCGTAGAAGACTATTTTATGAGTTACCCCATTTTACGTATGAAACCGGTTGCACGCAGTGAGCTGGGTATCATTACCGGTTTGCCCACCACCTTTTTGGTTTCTCCCAGTGGAGAATTGGTGGCTCAACAGACCGGTCCTATCACTAAAAAAATGATTGAAGAATTTATCACTCAGGAAAGCAACAAAGCAGTGGTTTCGCGTTCCGGATCAGAATCGGCACAATCCAATTGAGAGCAGCGATTTAGGAAATTGTTTGGTAAGTCAGTTAAGAGTCAGGTAGTCGCTTATGTTAACAAGATACCCGCTGAGTTTATTGTTATGTCTGTACCTATATGCAAGTTCGGTTTTGGGCGCAGGGGGTAAAGACCCCTATGTGTATTTTTTTGATGAAACCTGGGGAAACTTTCAAGAAGAAGTGGAGCGGGCCCGGGAAATGGGTAAAAAGGGGATTTTGATTTTCTTTGAAATGGACGAGTGCCCCTTTTGTCATCGAATGAAAGAAACCGTGTTGAACCAGCCCGAAGTACAAGCTTATTTCAAGCAGCACTTTCTTAACATTGCCGTCGATATCGAGGGTGATGTGGAAATCACCGGTTTTAGCGGGGAGGTCATGTCGCAAAAAGACTTCGCTTTTAAGATTAACCGGGTCAGGGCCACGCCGGTGTTTGCCTTCTATGATTTGTCCGGGAAACAAATCGTTCGTTACACGGGCGCTACCAATGGAATACAGGAGTTCCTTTGGTTAGGAGAATTTGTGGTTCAGGGCGGTTACGAAAAAATGCGGTTTTCCAAATACAAACGGGAAAGAAAAAAAGCGCAGGAGAAGCTTTAAATCCGATGTCTTAGACAACGGCCGGCTTTCCATAAGAGTTAGAAAAAATGCGTATATACAACCAAGCATTGATAAGTGCATCACTCCTGTCAGTCTGTGGGCTGTTGGGTGCCGATCCGGGTTCGGGAGATATGAAAGCGCCAACCGATGCGGTGTCCGCTGCAGATCAACGCAGTCCATTACCATCCCCGCTGACATTAGACTATGTTCTTAGTCTTGGTACGGATTCTCACCCCAACGTGCTTCACGCATTGGCAGAGATTGAGCACAGCCAGGCACGTACACTGGGTGCGCAATCCGCCACCGGGTTACAGTCTACATTGCAAGGTGCCCTACGATATGTGGAACCCCCGGGCGGTGTGGAAGCTGAGGAAGATCACTATGTACAGTGGTCTCTGCAAAAACGCCTTTATGATTTCGGACACAGTTCCCATGCCGAAGATGCGGCGCAGCAAAACGAGCAAGGTAGTCAGTGGGATTTGGTGGCGACTCGAAATCGCCATCGCATAGAAATCATGCGGCACTTTTTTGATGTATTGTTAGCGGACCTGTCATTCATACGCGACAATGAGGCCATGTCAGTCGCCTTTGTCAGCCTGGATAGGTTGCGAAAACGTCAGGAACTGGGACAAAAATCCGATATTGAAATCCTGGAAGCGGAAACGATTTATCAAAACAGTCGACGTAAGTTCTATTCCAGCCGATCGTTACAGCGCAGCAGTCGAAATCGTTTGGCCAACAGTATCAATCGGCCGGGCGAATTGGCGGCCGAAGTGGCGGAACCCAAACTGACGGGTTTGTTTGACAAGTTGCCGGATATTGAGGTTTTGCAACAACAGGCTTTGGCACACAATCCTGTACTTAAAGCTATGCGCTATAAGCTGCAGGCTGCACAGGATAGCATGGAGTCGGCCCGTGCGTTTGGGCGCCCTTTCATCGACACTGAAGCCCGCATGGCAGAATATACTCGTGCTTTTGGCAATCGAAATCGCTGGGAAGTGGAGCTACGTCTCAACGTTCCTTTGTGGACGGGGGGAAGGAGTGATGCGGCATTGGCTCAAGCTCGAGGCACCTTGATGAAACAACAGGCCTTATATAATCAGGTGCAAATGGATGTGGGGCAAAAAATCCTGGAAACCTGGCAGTTGCTCGACGAATTGCGCGTATTGCGGGATCATATGCAGAAAGAATCGGAGTTCAGAGAGTTATATCTGGACAGAAGCCGGGCGCTGTATGAATTGGAATGGAAAACAGACCTGGGAGATTCCATGGTACAGGTTTCCGATGCCCGCTATCGATTGGCCAAGGTGACCTATGATACCGCAATTGCCTGGGCCAGACTGGATGCTTTATTAGGTAAGGATGTGTTTCCCGTGAAGGAGAAGCCAAGTGAAACTAAGTAAGTCAAAAGCGGCTAAGCCGGTGGCCATACTGATTGGCCTGTTGTGGCTCGGCGACGTGGTTCTGGCAGAGGAAGTGGAAGCCCGGATTAATTGGTACCAAAAAGCCGCGCTTAGCGTTCCTGTAAACGGAGTGGTGGCTGAAATCAAAGTGCAAGCAGGAGATCGGGTAAAAGCAGGTGATGTGTTATTGTCATTGGATGCTCGGGTGTTCCAGGCTCAGTCCGAATATGCCATGGTGAATTTGAAATACCAGGAGCGTTTAAACAAAGAAGCCAAACAGGAGTTGGAGCGTAATATTGAGCTATATGAGCGCACCTTGTTGTCCAATCATGAGTTGGAAGCCGCGCACATCCAGTATGAAAAAAGCCTGGCTGCATTCAGTCATGCTAAAAAGACAGCGGCATTAGCTGAGTACGAGTTACACTACAGTAAGATCACTGCGCCTTTTGATGGCGTTGTTGTGGCGCTTCAAGCGACACCGGGTCAAACGGTGGTCAGCAGTCAAACCGCGCTTACCTTGTTAGAGGTGGCGGCGACCGACACCATGGCGGCAGAGTTCGTTGTAACCGGTTCTGCTTTACCCAAGGTGAAAATGGGCACGAAAGTTACTATTCTTGTCGGTAAGTCCAGAATCAAGGCAACGGTTTCAGAAGTGGCATATGAGCCTTTTCCCCAATCCAATCGTTACGCAGTGAAAGTAAAGTTCTCCAGTAAAGGCCAATTCTACCGTACCGGCCGCAAAGTGACCGTGGTCCTGCCTTGAGTGTGGATGATGGCGATGGATCATTGTGATGGATAGTTGTGATGGATAGTTGTCAAAAGTGCCGTGTCAGTGGCAAAGTACAAGGGGTATGGTTTCGGGGATCGACTCGGGAAAAAGCTCTTGGCCTGGGAATAACAGGTTATGCCCATAACCTGGCAGATGGTACAGTGGAAGTGCTGGCCTGTGGCGATGCAGACGCGGTTCAGCAACTCAAAGACTGGTTGTGGCAGGGGCCACAGCTTGCTCAGGTAACAGACGTGAGTTGTCAAGTGGTGGAGTTACCCAGTCCACCAAAAGGATTTAATATTGCGTAACAATTACGTGGTTAACAAGGATAATGACGGACACCGGCTGATATGCAGTTCACGTTTTTAGGAACCTCTTCCGGCGTACCCACTACCAGTCGAAACGTATCCGGTCTAGCCATACGCTGTGATGATAAAAAGTCCTGGTGCCTGGTGGATTGTGGTGAGGCAACACAGCACCAATTGTTACGTACATCGTATTCCCTGGCTAAGTTAGAAGCGATATTTATCACCCACGTTCACGGCGATCATTGTTTCGGTCTGCCGGGCTTGTTGGCCAGTGCGGCGATGAATGCTCGCCGGCTTCCTTTGGTAGTTGTCGGACCGGCACCGCTAAAACATTTTTTGGATGCAGCCCTCCGTGCTACCTGTCTTAATTTGAACTACGAATTATCTTTCATTGATGTGAGTTCGCTGCAAGATAGTATCAGCGCCGCCGGTATGGACGTGAGCCGGGTAGAGTTATCGCATCGGGTTCCTTCTTATGCCTATTGTTTTACTGCCGGCCGGAAAAAAACCCGCTTGTTGACCCTTAAGTTACAACAACAAGGAGTACCGGCCGGTCCGTTGTGGGGGCGATTACAAAGCGGCATGGACGTGGATTTAGAAGATGGCACCACGCTCAAGAGTGCCGATTACATTGTGTCCTTTGTGCAACAACAACGGGTGCTGGTCGGTGGTGATAACGATTCGCCGCAATTATTGAGTGCGGCAGAGGAATTGGATGTGATTATTCATGAGGCGACCTACGATGAAGCGACGCTAAAAGCTTCCAAGCGTGATTATGGGCATAGCAGCGCGGCCGGTATTGCCGCTTACACACAAGCGGCAGGTGTGAAGAATCTGGTGCTTACCCACTTTAGTCCGCGTTACCATGGTCGTGAAAACGCGGAGGCATTGTTACAGTTGGAAACGGAGGCACGGCAAGCGTTCTCCGGAAATCTGCATTTGGCCAGTGATCTGGATACTTTCCAGTTAAAAGAAGGAGAGTTGATAAAACTCTGATGCTTGTTTGTGCCGCGCGGGTGAGTCTTGATTGGCTGCACTGCGCATCGGTTTTACTGTGTTATACTTTTGATTCCAGCGTGAATCGGAGTTTTACATGAAAATAAAATTAATGATCCTCCCCAGTCGTGAATTTCGTAATATTCGCTTGCTGAGCATTCCGGAGGATATGGAAGAACACGAAGCGTTTCGTAATGCCACGGGATTAATCGCTGCGTATCAGGAACAGGGGTCGGGTTCCTATGAGGAACTGGAGGAGTTGCTCGAAGAAAAAGGTTTTGCAACGGTGGACTATATTATGGGTCCGGAACTGGACAGTCTGGGTTAAACCCACCGTTTTTCGGGCCATCCTAACAAGTTTCTTCCAAACGGCTGGTGAGAATTTTTGAAACTATGCGAGCTTGTTCTTCACTGACTTTTTTATGGCAATGTTTTGCCAAACCGGCTTGAATGGTTTGGGCTTTCAAGTTGCCAATAATATTTTGTTCGAATAAATCTGCCGCCATATTACAGATTAAATCCAAGGGTTGATTGGGAATGTGGGGTATTGCTTCAGTGGGGTCAGTGGCAGCGATGGTTTCTTCGTCACTGGGGTCACTGCCGTCAATGATGCTTGGTTGCCTGGTCGCAGCGACATTGGGATGAGTTTGTACTTGCCGTGGTCGCACTAAGGGCGGTTTTTTTACGGGTGTTGTTACGGGTGTTGTTACGGGTGTTGTTTCGGGTGTTGTTTCGGGTGTTGTTTTTACGGATACGCTTGGTTCCAGTTTAGGTTCCTCTGCTAAAGAAGCTTGAGCCGGTTCAACAGGTTTGTTTGTCCCGGTCTCACTGTTTTCAATCGCCGGTTTCGTGTCTGTGAGAGTCGCCATTGTGGGATTTGGGTTGGCGGGTTTGGGTATGGTTCGTTTGGCAATGGTGGCTTCAATATCCACTTGTTTGGCGTCCGCAACCAATTTGTTGTAGGCGCGTAAATTGGCGCCAAAGGACATTAAAATAATACCACTGAGTTCCAGCAACAGGGACCGAATCACCAGGAAATAAAATTCGGTGGTTTTGGCGGTAAAACCCGTGATTTCTTCCAGGCGTTTAAAAAAGTCGGACGATGTTTGACGTCGTTGCAGGTTGAGCTGAAACAGTTGTTCGGATAATTTAATTTTTTTCTCTTCCATTTCTGCTGCCCGGTTGATGGAATCCTGTCCCATGGCGCGGCTGTCTTTATATATGGACTTGCTTTGTTTTTCCGCATTGAAACGGTAACTGCCGATGACTTGTTCCAGGCTCTGGATCTGGCGGCGGATGTGTTCGCGTTTTTCATCAATGGCATTGGCCTGGGCCTCGCCGGTTTGCAGGGCGGTTTTTTGCGCCAGCGTCATCACGGCAATGGAGAAGCTAAACAAAATTATACCCAGTGTTAATAAAATGTAGCGCCAGCGCAGCGAGTGGTATGTCAATGCCGATGCGGCGATAAAACAAATGGATTCCGTAAGCTGAAATAACACACCGCCGACAATGAGCATGCGTCGCGCGCCATCACTGCCGGAAAATTGCGACAAGCCTTCAATCAAAAAATAGCCGGCTACGGTCATACAGGCCAGACCGATTGTAAAAATCAAAATGTAGGTAATGGATAGGGACGGAGTGCGTTGAGAATCGGGGGATAATTTCATTTTAAGTCAAGTGAGAAATCAGTAACCCATTGTTTATAAAAAGAATGTGCCTGAATGCGACCATGTTTGCTCGAATTATAGCACGTCCCCTGCCGATTGGTCCTTGCCGTGAAAGATTTGTGATGAGCCTGTCCTAGAATAGTGCATAGGAGGTGTCCCATGGCCCGCGTATTTTTAATTTTGTTTTTATTATCAGGAGCTTGTTCTGCTGCTTCGTTACAGCTGCAAAGTTCGCAAGAGCAGGTACGATTGTTGGAGCTGTATACTTCCGAAGGGTGCAGCAGTTGTCCTCCGGCAGACCGGTGGCTGCGCCAACTGCGGCAGGACCCGGCTTTATGGCAGACTCTGGTCCCGGTGGCTTTTCATGTGGATTATTGGAACTATCTGGGTTGGCAGGATCCGTTTTCCCAAGCACGATTTTCCCAACGACAACGTCAATATGCTCGTCACGGGTACGCAGGAAGCGTCTATACCCCCGGATTTTTCCTCAATGGCAGGGAGTGGCGCGGTTGGTTTCGGCCGCGCATATTGCCATCTGCGACAGAGGAGAGGGCAAAGCCCGGTAACAATGCAAAGTTTTCAAAGGGCGGCGTACTTCGGGTGCATTGGGATGGTAATACCCTCAAAGCCGGGTATTCTCCGCATGGCACCACAACAAGTGCAGATTATCAGCTGCATGTCGTGGCTCTGGGTTTTGATTTGCAGACGCAGGTGCCCAGTGGAGAAAATCAGGGTAAAACCTTGGCCCATGATTTTGTGGCGCTAAGCTGGGACCGGTTTCCGGCCACAACCGTCGGTACAAGTAATGTCGACAAACCGGATCCTGAGTGGCGTTTAAACTATGCTCCCACATTCCGTGACGGCGATGGTTTTAAAGCACTGATCTTTTGGGTCACCCGCGGTAATGACCCTGAACCGCTTCAGGCGGCAGGTGGCTGGATACAATCGTGAGTTTATGACTCCTGCCTGGTGGAAAAACTTGTGTATTCCACCAGGTAGAATTTTTTTAATCGCTATGAACGATGAACCGCCGGCTCGATACCGGTGTTGTCAAAGTAGAGATTACAGCAAATAGAAGAACCACTGAATGGTAATGGAGGATTCACCACCACCCCCTTGCGGAGAAATGTTCTGCATTTCAAAGCGCAAGGAATTACTTTCTTCAATGCGGTAGTTAACAGCGACGATGGTTCGAGTTTGCGGAACCAACTCGTGAAATTGCAGAAAGGTGGCATTGTCCCCAAAACTCAAATTTTCATACCGCAAGGCAATGCGGATGTCGCTGGAATATCGATAGCCTCCCTGTACATAGAAAGCGTCAGCGGTATACGAAGCGGTATTGAAACCGGCAATGAAGGGGTTATCCTCATAGCTTACATTATAGTATTCACCGAATACATAAAATTTTTCTTTATTGTAACTGGCGTCGAAGCCCACCACATTTTGGGTAAACAGGATATTGCCATGGGTGGTCAGAGCGGTGGCTCCATCTTCGCCGCCGGTTTCAACGATATTGTTGGCCATGAGGAACATGCCCACTTCCATATCGTTATTAACACGGTAGGTGCCGCGAAACGCATAGGCTTTATCGCCGCTGGGATCGCTACGGTTCAAGGACTCCATTTCACCGTGCATTTCCCCACCGGAACCGGCTGCCAAGGCCGCTTCCTCGGTATTCATGCCGGCGTTATTACCATAGGCAAATTGCCAGCTATAGTTTTCTCGCTCTTTACCCAGCAACAGTCCTACCATGTGCGCAGGGAAAATACCTTCGTGGGAGTTGTCCAATTCCAAAAAGAAAGGCCGCGAAGCGGTGTCTTGCGATAGAGAGCCGTGATTGAAGTTGTGATTCCAGAAACCCAGGGTTTTATGGAATCGGCCCATGGTGACATTGGCCAGTTCAGTCTCCTTGGTAATTTTAAAGCGTTCCAGTTCCACCTCAATGCCGTGCTCACCGGTTTGGAAAATAAGGTCCGTAGTGATGGAGCTGGTTTCACTCACGTGTTGATCGGCAATGAGGTTAAAGGAACCAATGCCAAAGGACTGCTCACCGTCGTGAGACGTAAAAGACACATCGCCGAACAGGCTGAATTCCAGAGCCCGTGCCGACGGTGGTAATATCAAAATGGAAAAAGTAAGTAAGGATAGCAGTATTCGTCCCATGACGCCCCTCGTAATCTTCTAATTATAAGCCTTGTAAACACAGGCCCAGGTTTCGTTTTTAGTATGCTTGGTGCCAGCCCTAGCAGATGCGACAGCCGCCCAGACTTTTCTTTGCCATGTGATGCCCTTGGTTGGCTGCTTTGCGTAGCCATTTAATGGCTTTGCTGTTATCCCGCTGCACACCCAAACCTTCTTTATACATATTGCCTATGGTGTATTGCGCGTCACTGTCTCCGGTGAGGGCCGCTTTTTCATACCATTTGGCTGCCGCGGAAAAGTTTTGCCCGATATCTTCGCCATTGTAATACAGTTCGGCCAGTTTTAGTTGAGCCTCCAAGTAGTCACTGTCAGCGGCTTTGGTTAACCATTTGATACCTTGTTGCTTGTCCTGGGAGGTGCGTTTGCCTTTGCCCAGTATATAAATCATACCAATTTTAAATTGGGATTGGCTATCACCCCGTTCGGCTCTTTGCAGTTCTGCGTCCGGTAGTTTCACATTACTGATGGGGGGTAGATTGTTTGGTGGGGTGTTAAACGCCACTTGGGTGGGAGGCGCACTTGGAGCGGCCGCTTGGTTTGCAGCGGCTGCTGCCACACTGGGGCTTGGCCTGCGATTGGTGCTTTCCAGCGTTGTTTGAGTGAATGCTTCGCGGGAACTTCTTTGTGTCGACAGCTTTTGTACGGGTGTGGAGACCGGGTCCAATGCTATGCCCGGTTCCAGGGTAGCGGGGCCTATGGACTGCGTGGATGGTTGACTTGGTGCGCGGTCGAAATTGGCGGCATCGGTGCTGGTGCGCTGCAATGAGGGATCCATACCAATATCCGGATCCAGTGTTGCGGTTTGAATCAAGGGGGCAACTGCCGGGTTTTGTTGGGCTATATCAGCACCCGGCTTATCGGTCTTGGTCAGGGCAACATCAGTGGTTTTTGAATCCGGTGCTGTCGCCACGCCGTTGAGCATGTCCTGCAATAGCAAGTTAGCCTCTACGTGGCCGTTGTCGGCGGCTTTGATTAGCCACTCTTTGGCTTTGGTTGTATTGATGGGAAAATGTTCGCCGGAAAAATACAGCTGTCCCAAAGCAAACTGGGCTCGCGCATAGTTTTGGCTGGCAGCCTTGGTGAGCCAGGAGACGGCGAGGTTACGGTTGCGATCAACACCGATCCCGTTGAGGTGATTCATGCCTAAGGCAAATTGAGCATCCGGACGGCTGGGTCCATCACGGTCGATGGCGCTGTCCGTGCTCAGGGTGTTGAGGCTGCGATCCAACTGGTTCTGGATATCGGGATTGGAATCCAAGCGGGGATCGCTGTCTGCTTTTTTTACGTCAACGGGCTCAGGGTCCAGCGCCGGGTTGAGACTTGCGCTTTGCAGGTCAGGTGTGTTCATTTCGGCGGGATTTAAACGTGAGCCGGCCGTCAGACTGGGAGCTGGATCCAGGTCAGCTTGTGCTTGTGAGCCAATGCCGGCGTCTGTGAATGGGTTGGAATCGTCCAGGTTCTGGCGTAAGGCCAGTAGGTGTCCCGCCTTTGCTGCAGCTTTCATCCAATAGTTGGATTTACCCGGGTCGCGCGCCACGCCCACACCGTCGCGATACATGATAGCCAGTTGGTATTGGGCATCCGGATGACTTTCATTGGCGGCCATGCGAAACCATTTTGCCGCGGCCAGGGTGTCTTTTCGTAGCAGTTCACCGTTGAGGTAAGCGGTGCCTAATTCAAATTGAGCATTGCTGTCGCCTTTTTGTGCCCTGATTTCCAAATCACTTAAAGTGGGTTGGGGTGCGGATGAACCGGTGGCGGCGATCACATTACCGTTTTGTTTGGCATTACGGAGATATTCCACTGCATCGGTTTCTCCGGCATCGGCCGCGGCTTGCAGCAATTTACGAGCTTCAATCGTTTGTTGGCGTACATCGCCGCTGCCTTCATAGAGGATTTTACCCAGCGCCGACATGGCCGGTGCAAATTGACGATCAACGGCTTCTCGATACCACTTGACGGCCTTTTGATAGTTCTTCGGTCCGACCACACCCATGGCGTAATAATTGCCCAGTTCAAATTGGGCCCCGACATGGTTGGCATTGGCGGCTTTGGATAGGTAATCCAAAGCGTAGATATAGTTGGCAGCAACGCCTTCGCCGTACAGGTACATCTTGCCCAAGCTATATTGAGCTTTCTTGTGATTTTGCGCGGCAGCCAGTTCCAGCCACTTAATGGCCTCGGCCATGTTTCGCTCAACGGATTTTCCCAATAGATATTTCTTACCCAGCAAATACTGTGCGGAACGGTCGTTGTGTTCCGTTGCCAATTTATAAATGGTGGAATCAATATGAGTTTCAAACTGAGCTTCGGCACGAGCGAGCTGAAACACAGCAAAAAATGACACGATTAATACAGTCGTTGTTAACACAGGCTTGCGTGGCAATACTCTTTGGTAGCCACGAACGTTGCCTTGTCTGCACAATAGACACAGCAATGGATGTACCCCCCTTACAAACTTATCGTTTGCGCAATACCAGCACTAAGACCATAGATTTTATGGTGGATTCCCGGCACTTAAACTAGAAATGTTGCGCTTACACTTAATTGGGTTGTGTATATTGTGTTCATCCGGGCACAAAAACCACACAACCCGGATCCTTCCAGTGCTAGTCACTAAAGTATTCAATTTTTAACGAAAATAAGCAAGTGGCTTTCTCCAATATCGCCGTTTCCAGGTTCGCCTGTGGTGTTGATTTGTTCGGGATTTTGTATGAAAAATATAGACTTAATGGTGCTGTTTGTGGGGTGGGCAGGGAAAATTGATCCGTATCATTTTACAAACGCCGACAAGACACCAATCTTATCTCTGGGTTGTCCATGGGTTGACTTGGTGGGCGGTGCGAGTTGAATAAAATTGGTGCTTACTTTTGTAACTGAAACTGTGCTACGGTAGTTCTTAGCGGGGCGCGTAAGCATAATCTAAGTATTACGTTAATTATAATTATTTAGAATTAGAAGAATTCTTAATATCAACGACGATTATAAATAGGGGCGGGATCCCATAAGCATGTCAAGGATTTGGCTGTTAAGGGTTGTATCGTGTTTGCTGATAATTTGTTCGGCAGTTGTGCACGCCGATCTGATAATGAGCGCTCCTCCAAGAGAAAGTAAACAGGAAGGTGAACGGGTATACGCGCCCTTAGCACAACATTTGTCGCAACTACTGGGTAAGTCCGTGGTTTACCAGCATCCACAAAGCTGGCGGGAATACGAAAAGAAAATGAAAAACGATGAGTATGATATCGTTTTTGACGGTCCCCATTTTGCGGCTTGGCGGATTCGGCACTTGGGCGCAAAGCCATTAGTCAAATTGTCGGGTTCCTTGCAATTTGTATTGCTGACAGCTCAGGATGATGAACGTATCAAAACGCCCGATGATCTCTTTGGGCAAATGATCTGTACTTTACCGGCTCCCAATCTTGGGGCTTTGACCTTATTCGCCATGTTTCCCAATCCGGCGCGGCAGCCTAAATACAAAATTATCGATGGTGGGTTTAAGGAAGCCGCAGTGGCTTTTATGAAGGGAGAGTGCCGGGGACTGATCATTCGATCGGCTTTTTATCGTAAATCGTCCAACGAAGAATTGCGCAATAGAACTCGTATATTGCGCCGCAGTGTGGCCTTAACCAACCAGGGAATTACCAGCAGTACGAGGATCACTTCTGCCGAACGGGATAAAATTATTCATTCCCTGACGAAAGGGGAAACGTCCACCTTACCTATATTGCAAAGATTTCAAAGCAAGACGGCGTCATTTGAACCGGCACAGACCTTGGATTACGAGGATCACAACTTACTGCAGGATAACTCCATTTTCGGCTGGTAAGTGTGTGGTGGGCACGATTGGATTTAAGTGCGAAGCACTTAAGGGTCAAATAGTCGGGTGTTACATCGACAGCATACGCCGGACTTCCCACACTTGATTTTTGACATCAGAAAGTAAGCGCTCGTTGTCGCTCAGTTCCTCGATGAGTCCGAGCTTTCTCAATGCCGGTACCGATTCCGGTGGCGGCAAAGCTGCGGTTTTACCGTGTGAATGCAGGGTATGGTATTTGGCCGCTATGATTAAGTCGCAGTAGTCCGCTCTTTCACCGGATTCTCTCCCCCAGTTGTTACTTTCTTTGGCAACTTGAACAAAATCTTCTGGAAAACCCCATTCATCGAATACCAGTGCCCCGATATGATGGGATAATTCAACGACAACTTTATCGAGTTTTTCGGGGTTGTTGCGGAATTCAGAGTACTTGTCAGCGTAGCTCAATAAGGGCAGTGCCCCCACATTGTGGAGTAAGCCAAGCAATAGGGCATGTTCAGGATCCAATGTCATAAGTTTGCGGGCCAATACAAAAGACATGGCGGCCACTTCCGTGCTGTGTATCCACAGGTCGTGCATTCTGGCTTTGAGAATTGTGGATTCGGTGCGGAACAAGCTCTTTAACGAATAGTGGGTCACCAGACTTTTAATGGTTTGCATACCTAAGCGGATTATGGCTTTTTCAATGGTCTCGGCGGGGTTGTCGCGCTTATAGAGCGCGCTATTGGCTGTGCGAATTAATATAGTGGCTAAAGTGGGGTCCGCCTGAATCAGGATTTCGATTTTTCTCAGGTCAGCATCATCATCAATGGCTTTGCGAATGTTCAGAGCCAGCTTGGGCAATGTAGGGATAATCAGCGCATCCTGACTTAAGTCCCGGTAGATATCAAAAAACAGGGGGTTGTTCAGCCAACTGTAGTCGAACTGGCATTGATGCGCATCACGATGGCGTTCTAATAGGTTATCGATAATATGATTGTCTATACGCATAAATTCCACGGTGGTGTCACAGGTGACCGTGTATTTATGCGGATCGGAAAACGACACCGGACTTTTGGAGGCGCGAGTGTATTCTTCAATAAATTGCCTTTTGCCATCGTCTGTTTCCAGGCAGACTTTGCCTTTGATCAGATAGAGCGCTTTGTGATCGGTGGAGCCTTGTTCTACCAGGCGTTTGCCTTTCTTTCCGACAAAGACGATGACGTCCTGAGCCAAAAGCTCCAACTCGTTTTTGTTCATGTAACACAGCGGGAAAAATAAACCCAGTGTGCCGCCATTAATTGTTGACATATCTTTTCTTGATAACATGAGGCACCTGCACAAATAGATACAAAATTTTTATCGGCGTTGGTGCAAGGGAAATTTATTAAACGTGTGTTAAATGTCGAGGCGAATACGAAGCTTATATATAGTTGTATTTAGTATCGTGAAGTAGCGCTTGTTTTTATAGCGTAGGACTGTAATATGTGCGTTCACATTGTGGTACTGGGGAGGAATGACAGTGAAGGCGATGGTAATTCGGGAGTTCGGCGCACCTGAAGTGTTTACGCAAACGCAATTGCAGGCCCCGCAATTGTGTCCGGGGCATGTGTTGATTAACGTCATGGCCACAAGCATTAACCCGGTGGATACTAAAATTCGTCAAGGTAAGTTGGCCGCCATTGCGCCGGACTTTCCCGCCGTGTTGCACGGTGATGTATCCGGTTCCGTGGCAGCGGTGGCGGATGACGTGCAAGGTTTCGCCGTGGGGGATAAGGTGATCAGTTGCGGCGGAGGCGTAAGAGGTACCGGGGGTGCTTTGGCCGATCAAATGCTGGTGGATGCTCGTCTGCTTGCACCGGCCCCGGCAAAAATGGATCTGGCTCAGTCAGCTGCTTTGCCTTTGGTAGGCATAACCGCCTGGACGGCTCTGATGGAAAAAGCCAAATTGCAGGCCGGGCAAAGTGTGTTGATTCACGGGGCTACCGGTGGCGTAAGTCATATAGGCATTCAATTGGCTCGCAGTCGCGGTGCTCAGGTGTATGCGACCTGTTCCTCGGCAGAGAAAGCAGCAATAGCCAAACGCTTAGGTGCCCACGAGTGTTTTCTTTATCGGCAACAGAACGTTGCGGAATACGTGCAACAGGCAACCGATGGAAAGGGGTTTGATGTGGTTTTTGACACTGTGGGTGGTGACAACATACAACAATCTTTCCAAGCGGCCGCATTGAATGGCACCGTGGTTTCGGTTTCCACACGCTCTACGCAAGACTTGAGTTTGATGCATAGTAAAGGGCTGTCATTGCATGTCGTGTTTATGTTGATCCCTTTGTTGCACAACGTGGGTAGAGCAGGGCATGGAGAAATTTTGCGCCAACTGGTTTCTCTGGTTGACCAAGGTGAGTTAACGCTCTTGTTGGACAAGGAACGTTTTGGCTTTAACGAGGTTGCCAAGGCCCACCGTTATTTCGAGACCCAAACCGCTCAGGGTAAGGTGTTGTTGCTGAACGATTGAGGCGTTTAATCAAATCCTTCCGAGAATATATCGTCTTGCGCCGCTCCTAAGCGAGCCGCTGTTACTGCGGCATTGCTTACCATGACGGGTAAACCGCAGATAAACACCGCCCAGTCTGTTAGATCCGGATGGTTTGCAAATGCCGTTGAATCGGCTCTGCCCTGGTGCAGCTCCGGGGCGGAGGTGTTATTGCCGGATACGCAGGCCTGATAAAACAAATTGCTGTGTTCCTGCTGCAATTGCTTGAAATAGTCTCGATGGTACAGGCCGGAGGCTTGGCGACTACCGTGATACAAGTAGATATTCCCTCGGTGTCCTTCGGCCAGGGCGTCGCGGATAATGCCTTGCAGTGGAGCCAAGCCGGTTCCATTGGCGATCAATAAGAGGTTTTTCGGTCTCAGACGCTTATGGTAGCAGCAGCGACCCTGTGGGCCTTGTATGGATAGCGTGTCGCCTACTTTTACGCTGTTGCAGAGCCAATGACTTAGTGTTCCCTGCGGGTGGTGTTTGATATGCAGTTCCAGGTAGGGATCTTCCAGAAAGTTGCCGGCAATGGAATAGCTGCGCACGCAACCGCCCGGGTGGAGGATGTTCAAGAATTGGCCGCCCTGGTACATCAGATTGGATTGTGGTTGCAATAAAAGTTTCATTACCGAATCACACAACCATTGTTTGCTGTGGACTACCGCCTGAGTGTACAAGTCTTCCAATTGGGCCGGGGCAATGTGCAAATCATCGGCGGGGCGGCATTTGCACGGCAGAAAGTAGCCTTTGGTCACCAAGTCCGGGCTCAAGCTCTTTTGCGCTTCCGCTCCCGGCGAACCGGCACTGCACTGTAACAGGCAGGTGTGACAGATACCGTTACGGCAGGAAAAGCTGAGTTTTTGTCCCTGGCGCAGCAAGGCGTCCAAAACGGTCTCACCGGAGTTGCAGCACACGGTTTGGTTCAAATAATGGATAGTGACGGTATTTCCCACAGCGTAAGCCCGACCTGGGTTGTTTTAGTAAAAACAGTGTCGGTTCAGGAGCCGGGATTCTTTATCTTCTTGACAAAAAACCCTGTAGTATTTGCGTTTGAGCGGTGTTATTAGCGCGCCGTTGGGGTATAATTATCCTCGCGATTACGAACCTCTATCCGGGACCGTCCAACCACGGACCGCTGCAGGCAGTATTTCCACACAGTTACCCACTTGTACCACATTGTGATTTAAAAGGTTTTTTATATGTCTGCTCCGGTTTCCCCGTTTAGTGACCTTGGTTTGAGTGCGCCCGTTTGTCGGGCGTTGAATGAATTGGGGTACGAAACCCCTTCACCCATCCAGACGTCTTGTATTCCCTTACTGTTAGAAGGCAAGGATATCTTAGGCCAGGCTCAGACCGGTACCGGAAAGACGGCTGCGTTTGCTTTACCGCTTTTGCAGCGTTTGGATTTGAACCAGCGTCAAACCCAATTGCTGGTACTTACGCCAACACGCGAACTGGCCTTGCAAGTGGCTGAAGCCCTGCAAAGCTATGGCCGTTTTCTTCCCGGATTTCATGTATTGCCGGTATATGGCGGTCAAAGTATGGGTTTACAGCTGCGTCAATTAAAACGGGGTGTTCACGTGATTGTGGGAACGCCGGGGCGGGTGATGGACCACATGCGACGCAAAACCATTCATGTGGAATCCTTGCGCAGCGTGGTGCTGGATGAAGCCGATGAAATGCTGAAAATGGGCTTTATCGACGATATTGATTGGATCTTGCAGCAGCTGCCACAAGAGAGGCAAATGGCTTTGTTTTCGGCAACTATGCCGGGAGCCATTCGCAAAGTGGCACAGAAACATTTGCACAATCCCGAGCAGGTGGTCATCAAGGCCGATACCACAACGGTGGAAACCATTGAACAGCGTTTCTGGAAAGTCGACGGTATTCATAAGCTTGATGCCTTGACCCGAATACTGGAAACAGAGGAAATGGATGCGGCGATCGTTTTTGTGCGGACCAAAAACAGCACCGTCGAACTGTCACAGAAACTCGAAGCGCGAGGATTTGCCAGTGCTTGTCTCAACGGAGATATGAACCAACCCTTACGGGAGAAAACCGTAGAGCAGCTGAAACGGGGTTCTCTGGACATTGTCGTGGCCACAGACGTTGCCGCCCGTGGCTTGGATGTATCTCGCATTACCCATGTATTTAATTATGATATTCCATACGATTCAGAGGCTTATGTGCACCGCATTGGTCGCACCGGCCGAGCCGGACGCAATGGTAAAGCCATCCTGTTTGCAGCTCCGAGAGAAATGCGTCTGTTGCGGGGCTTGGAAAAGGCGACAGGAAGTCGCATTGCTCCGCTGCAAATACCCACCTCAGCTGAGGTCTCCAGTTTGCGCTTGCAGCGATATATGGAATCTGTGATTAACACCGTACAAACAGAGGATTTGGTGCCCTATGAGCAAGTCGTGGAAACCTTAAAGCAACAATCGGGGTTCAGCGCTGAGACCATAGCGGCTGCCTTGGTGGCCCAATCGGGGGGCAGTGGCTTATTTGCGAAAAGCCAAGCCCGGGGTAAAACAGAAAGCGCTAACAGCGACTCTGTTGCCAGAAAGCATCAGGACGAAAAGCCAAAATCCAAATTTAAACAAAAAGACAGTGAATTCACGCCGGCGGGTCGGGACAAGCCCAAGCGTGACAAGAAAAAGGATAAAAAATCTTCATCGAAGGATCCTGGCATGCTGGGGTATCGTCTGGAAGTGGGGGAAACTCACGGGGCGACGGCTCGAGATATTGTAGGCGCCATTGCCAATGAAGCCGGTTTAGACAGCCAGTACATTGGCCGGATTCGAATTTACGACAATTACAGCACCGTGGATCTACCGGAAGGTATGCCCAAAGAAATCTTTCAGCATTTAAAAAAGGTTCGGGTACAACAAAAACCTTTGAATATCAGTTTGTTGGAAGCATTGGATCGAAGTCGTGCCAAACCTCGGGCACCGGCCAAGCGGGAGCGTTCTAGCCGGTAAACGCTTCTTTGGATTCCAGGTAACTCAGTTCTTCTAAAGTACTTTCCCGCCCCAGGATTTTATTGCGGTGAGGGAAACGGCCAAAGCGCTGGATTAAATCGCGGTGATGACGGGCGAACTTGATGCTCTCTTTCAATCCTGTGGATTCAAACAGTTTTACCGAAAGCTCCTGATCATTTTTGTTTTCACTGTGCATCAGTGGCATATACAAAAATGCGATTTGTTCATCCGGAATGAGTTTATTGAATCCTTGGCGTATGGCGTGTTTGGCCACGTCAATGGCTGCTGCTTCCGATGAATAACTTTTGGCGCTGCCTCGGAAAATGTGCAGGGGAAACTGATCCAGGATGATGCATAGGGCCAGACAACCACTGGCATTGTCTTTCCAATTATCCAGTTTGCCGTCCAAAGCTTGTTTCCAAACGTGCAAGTAACGAATACGGATTTCAACATCCAACTCCGAAGTGGCGCTGAACCATTGGGTTGCATTTTCCGGCTTGTACCAAAACTGCAGAATATCTTCGGGGTTAGTGGTTTGCATGTATGGTCCCTTGTTCTGTTCGTTGCCTATCCTTTGATAATTAGCATAATTAATGCCACGGTTCCAGCCGCGCTTTTGGAAATGCAAAAAAAAGCCGGTGTAAACCGGCTTTTTCCGTGGAGATATCAGCTTATGGTGCTTTGGCGATCATTTTGTAATAACCACGGGCGCCATCACTCATGAAGTAGTAATTTTTCACCCCCAGGCGTTCCAGGGCGTATTGCAGCCAGCGAACCTGCTTACCGACTTCGTCATAAATGTAAATGGTTTTGTTTTTAGCGGCCGCTTTTTTCACGTGCATATAGAGCTTGTCCATATCATTCAGGCTGGTCCAACGCTCCATGCCGGGAAAGAAGCCCACACCGGCGCGCTGAAACTTATCACGTATATCGATTACCAATGTTTTCGACTGATCTTGGGTGGCCATATCGCTGAATTTGTCGGGGTCCAGCATACGAGCTTTAAGTTTTTTCTTGGGTATCAGGTCGCCGATATTGACCGGGCTTTGTCCCAATAAAACGGCCTGATCGGGATGGGCCTTGGTCCAGTCGAAAATACCGGCATCAAAGGCGAGCACATCATCTAAACCGGCTTCCTTGGCACGTTGGGCAGCGGCGTAAGATTTCATACAGGTATGACCATTACAGTAAAACACTAGAGTTTTCTTGGTCTTGGCATGCAGTTTTTTAACTTCATCTTCAAAAGTGTCAAATGCTACCGGGATGTTGATGGCGCTCTTGATTTTGAGCGTGTTGAATTCAAATGCCGAACGCACGTCCACAATAGTGACATTGGCCAAACGGCTATGTAAATCATTCAGCTCAATGTAGGGCACATTTTTATACTTATTGTGAGTTCTGCCCGGAAAATCTTCCGCTGCATAGACAAAAGAGCTTGCAAGCAGGCTAACGAGCAGTAAAAGGGCTAGTCTATACATCGCTTCTACTCCATTTTCGTGGTGATTCATGCCTTGTATCGGATAGTCCGCGAAAAGCTAAAGATTATGTGAACTAAATCACCTAATATTAATAATTGAATATTAGGGGCGAATTTCGATGGGGGTACCGTTTTTTACCAGACGCCAAATTTCTTCTATTTCTTCGTTAGTTACGGCGATACAGCCGTCAGTCCAGTCGCTGTGTTTGAAGGCGGAACTCAACAGGCCCATGCCATTGGGAAGGCCGTGAATAAAGATGTCTCCACCGGGGTTGACGCCTTTTTGTCTCGCCCGTTGTTTATCTGCAGCGTTTGGGTAGTTGATATGCAGGGACAAATGATAGCGACTCTGGGGATTGCGGTAGTCAATGATGTAATGGCCTTCGGGGGTACGTTCGTCGCCTTGTTGCTGCTTATGTCCAATGGGATCATCACCCAACGAGATACTGTATTCTTTCAAGCGTTGGTTTTTGTGTAACAAAAACATTTTTCGCTCAGCCTTGAGCACCAGAACTTTATCCACGGTTTTAGCAGCGGGTTTCTCGTCTTTTGCGGCCACAGCCGCAGCGCCGGTAAATCCGGCCCCAAAACCGAGAATAAGCAAAGTGATATAAAGCTGTGAACGCATAGTAACATTGGATAGCTTAAAATCGTGATAGTTCCTTTATGGCAGTATAACTGCCAGGTAGCAACCTTGCTAAGTGGTCAAACGTCGATAAATATCAGAGACTTTCATTGGTAATTTGCTCACCTCGTCAATCACTGTGTAGGCCGCCGGGCCATACATATGCGGTAAATAGTCTTTGGCTTCCTTGTCTATGGTAATACAGTAAGGGTGAATGCCGCTGCGACGGACTTCCATAAGGGCGCGACGGGTATCCTCAATACCGTATTCTCCACGATAATTGTCGTAGTCATCCGGTTTGCCGTCGGACAAGGCGATTAAGATTCGAGTGCGGGCCTCTATGGTATTGAGCACTTGACCCAGGTGGCGAATGGCAAAACCCATGCGGGTGTAATCTTTGGGTTCGATCGCGCTGATGCGGCCTTTGATTTCATTGTTGTAGGGTTCGTGGAATTGCTTGATTTTGTAAATCTCGCAGCGTTTGCGTGCCATGCCGGAAAATCCGTATATGGCATAACGGTCGCCCAATGTTTCCAGAGTTTCACACAGCAACAGTAACGACTCACGTTCGGCATCGTTAATCCAGCCTTTGGTGGAGCCGCTCATATCCACCATAAAACAAACGGCGATATTGCGTTCCACCCGGTGCATTCGGCTAAACAAATGCTCAGACATTTCGCGTCCGTCTTTACAGTCGGCGAGAGCCTCCACCACTGCATCCAAATCAATATTCTCACCGTGGCTTTGACGCTTGAGATTGCGGTGCTCGTCACGCAGGGCCTCAAAGGTTCGGCGTAAATGTTTTATCAGGCCACTGTATTTGTTCAGCGTGTCCCGGGCAAAGTGGTCAAAGCGGGGTGTGAGTTCCAGTTCGCGTACGGCACACCAATTTTTGCGGTAGTGTTGCCGACGGTAGTCCCATTCATTGTAAAGAAAGGCGCCTTCTTCATGATAAGTACCCTTCCACACATCACTGGGATCGGCTTCCCGGTCAGTAAGCAGGGCGGGATCGTATTCACCCGGACCGGCGGGCACCAGGTATTCATCCGGTATTTCCCCCAGATCCTGTTGAATGGAACTGAGCAGGGCCTTGACTGACTCCGGGGGTTGCACCGGTTGATCATCCAGAGTGATTTCCACATCCAAGTCCTGCGGATTGTTTTCGTGGGTTTTGTTTTGAAACTGAGGCGGTGCTTGTTGTTCTTGTTGCGGTTGTTGTTGGGGTTGTTGTTGGGGTTTGCCCAGTTCCTGCTGCAATTTAAATAAGGCTGTACGCAAGCGTGCTTTTTCCCGCTGCAGGCGTGCATCAATGCAGGCGATGGCTTTTTCCGGATCCAGAATACCTTGATAAGGTAGGGGTTCATAGGGCGACAGATTACCTAAATGTTCCCGGCTCAGGCGGAATACCAAAGCCGTGCCTGTATTCGCTTGGCTCAACCGGGCGGCAATGGCTAGCCATTGCGGTGGTAGTTGGTGTCCTATGCGGCTTTTGATGTCGGTCATGCTACGATACAGGCCGGGCAATTCCCTTTGAATGCAGGACTCCAGACGCAGGGTTTCCATGCAGTGAAACAGTTGGAGCCAGTGACTGTCCTGCTTGTGTTGATCCAGCAAGGCGGGCATGTGGGCAGCAAAGGTGCCAAAACGGGTTTGGGCCCACAACAGTGCCACGCTGGCTTTGTACAGCAGAAAATTGCTGTCTTTGTCATCCATGGTGCTGATGAGTTCGGGTACATACAAGGTTTCGGTGTCGGTGTGGCTATGCAGACTGGTTTTTAAATTCAACTTGCGCCCGGACAGTCCATGGATGAAATGCTGTAATACCACTGAACGATCTTCAAAACTGACACCGGTCTTGCGAATACGGTCCAATTCAACAAAGTTGTCCACATTGCGAATCACTTCCAATGCCGCATGCAGTCCGGTTTTATCGTAGGTATCCATGGCGTGCAAAGCCCAGGTTTCCACCGTGGATTTGTTCAGATGTTCCAATGCGTCGATGGCATGGGTGATAAACTGATAGGCCAGTTGAATATTGGTACCCGCCACTCGCTGTACCCAGCTGAGGATGTAAGCTTGTTGTTCCTGTTCCAATTGCGCCAGAATGCGTGCCGGTGTTTCCGTCTTGATGAAGGAAAACTCCACGTCCAGGCAACGATCCAGCAAGGCTTCAATGTGTTGTGCCGTTAAGGGCGTTTTTTGTCCGGGAGTGTTTTTCACAGCGGTTTAAAACAAGGAAGAGGATAATTCATTGATGGCGGCAAGCATTTCAGGATCGTCGGTCAATGCCTGAGCTATCGCACTATGGCAGGCTACCACCGGCTCTATGCCTTCGACCATCAAATTTGCTGCGTGTACTAACAAACGGGTACTGGCGCCTTCTTCCAAACCACTGCCCTTGAGATTACGCGTCATAGCTGCGAATTTCACCAGCTTGGCAGCCTGGGATGGACCTACGCCGGTTTCCTTGCTGACAATTTGTGTCTCCAATGCCTCATTAGGATAATCAAATTCCAAAGCCACAAACCTTTGTCGGGTGCTTTGTTTCAGGTCTTTCAGCACGCTTTGATAACCGGGGTTATAGGAGATGGCCAGGCAGAAATCATCACCGGCTTCTACCAGTTCCCCCAATTTCTCTATAGGCAGAACCCGACGATCATCGGCCAGGGGGTGAATAACCACCATGGTGTCCTTACGGGCTTCCACAATTTCATCCAGATAGCATATAGCACCGCTGCGCACGGCGCTGGCCAGTGGGCCATCCATCCAGACGGTTTCGCCACCCTTAATGAGATACCGGCCCACCAGGTCTGATGCGGTTAAATCATCGTGGCAGGACACGGTAATCAGAGGTTTTTTCAGTAACCAGGCCATATATTCCATAAAGCGGGTTTTGCCACATCCCGTAGGGCCTTTAAGTAACACCGGTAGTTGGCGTCTATAGGCCGCTTGAAAAATCTTTACTTCATCGCCTATGGGTTCATAGTAGGGTTCTGTGGTAATGAAATACAATTCGGGTTTAAGGACGTTTGCGCTCATTCAAAGGCCTTTCACGGGTTGATGACATGGATTGAGTATTGGAGTGTAGATAGTTGAGTGTCATTCCGGGACATTATACGGATTATTCCAATAACATAAAATAACGCACTTGCCAGGGGCAAAGTGCAGGAGCTGGATCTGTAAGCGATATTCTACTCCGGCAGTGTGTTGCTGTTTGAAGTGGATTCGGGTGTGCTGTGACTGATTTGCACCGGGTGCGCAGCCATGGGAATATTGTGTTGTTGTAACTGTGACACAATATTTTCCAGCACTTGAGATCGAACCGCCGTGCGTTTACGAATATTTTCTATGCGATAGCGCGCTTCCAATAATATTCCTGAAAGCAGATGCCCCCGGCTGTCATCCCACAGTGAGCGTGTAACCATCTCTGCTGTATCGGCAACGACGCCGGGAACGGCATGGATGCAGGGGATGACCAACTGCCTTACTTGGTCGATATCGGCATGGTAAGCCACTTGAAAACGCACCCGTACCCGCAGGGGGTGTTCTTCAAATGAGAAGTTGCTGATGACAGAATTGGATAGAAGGGAATTGGGATAATTCACAATGACGCCATCGGTATTGCGTATGCGCGTGCGGCGTAACCCTATGTTGGTGATGTCGCCCCATGCGCCCCAATGTCTGCCGATGTTTTCTATTTTTACCCGGTCTCCCACCCGGATGGGGCGGTCTGCAATGAGGAATATGCCCGAGAGAATGTCAGCAATGGTTTCTTTGGCGGCAAAACCCAAGGCAACGCCAAAAATACCGGCGCCGGCCAGCAGAGGTGATATCTCAATATGATTAATTTTTAAAATGACAGCAGTCGCAACGAACAAGCCTATGAGCCATAGAAATTGTTTGAGAAAATGGATCAGACGATCATCCAGGTCATTGTTGGTTTTTTCCGCCAGACGACCTATTTTATTGAGCAAAACAAATCGAATCAGAATGAATGCCACTAACATGAGAACAGCTGCCGTCAGGCTTTGTTCCCATTGATTCAGACTATCCCAATAATTGGCCAGTTTTTCCAAGCTCATCTTTTTATCCCGTCAGTTCAAACGCAGGCATTGCTAAGTTAAGGTTTCAATAATATGCGTTTTAATAAGTAAAACCCAGTCAAGGTGACGCAAATACTCAGGCCCAGCTCTGCTACACCGTGGAATTGTACTTCTCCCGTTTCCAGTAAAGGGTCGGCTCCAGAGAGTAAAAATAGAGTATAGGAAATGGTGTTGTAAAAGCTGTGCAGCATAACACTGGGCCATAAAGAGCGAGTCATCACATACAGCCAGCCGCTGACTCCGCCCACAATCAGCGCCACCGGAAACTGGTAAATATTTAAATGATACAAAGCAAACAGCAAGGCGGATAGTGCCACCGCAAGCATTGGGGGGTAATCATTCAGCAGTCCGCGCAAGATAATGCCTCGAAACAGCATTTCCTCAATCAGAGGAGCAATGATGCAAATGAGCAGAAAGGATGTGACACCTCCGGTGAACACCCGTTTGAACATGTCCATGTCCTGCTCCGACATGGGTACAAAGTAAATGACTATAGACGCTAAATCGGAAATCCATACAACAGATCCTGCCGCAATGAGGAACAGGGGAGGACTTAGTACCAGGGCAATGCTTTGCCAGGAAGAGCCGGATTGGTTAAACAAGCGGGTATAACTCAGTTTTTTATAATGCATGATCACCGATAGAACGGTACCCATGGAAATAAGCAGTACAAACAGGGAGTATAAGGGGTCACCCGCTTCAAACTGATAACCGGCGTCATATAAGAATGCGCCCAGAGTAATCTGCAGCACAAATAATACAAAAATAATCGCAAAGGCTTCGGGAAGATTGGGGAATGACTGTTTGTGGTCCAATGCGAGTTTGTCCTTTATTGTGTCACAACAATGTTTATAAGCAATTTTATTCCAGTAGCGGCTTTAGGAACTGTCCGGTGTAGGACAAAGCATGCTGCGCTACTTGTTCCGGGGTACCGGTGGTGACAATGCAGCCGCCTTTGTCGCCGCCTTCCGGTCCCAGGTCAATAATCCAGTCTGCCGTTTTAATGACGTCCAGATTGTGTTCAATAACCACAATGGTGTTGCCATGGTCACGTAAGCGATGTAAGACATCAAGCAACAGCTCAATATCATGGAAATGCAGACCGGTGGTGGGTTCGTCAAGTATGTACAGGGTATCGCCAGTGTCTCGTTTGGACAGCTCTCGCGCCAACTTAATGCGTTGCGCTTCACCTCCCGACAGTGTAGTGGCGCTTTGGCCCAGTTTAATATAACTCAAACCCACTTCCATTAAGGTTTGCAGCTTGCGGGATACGGCCGGAATGGCATCAAAAAACTCGCGCGCATCCTCCACTGTCATTTCCAGTACTTGGTAAATATTACAGCCTTTGTATTTGACCTCCAAGGTTTCACGGTTGTAACGCTTACCCTTACAAACGTCACAGGGTACGTAAATATCCGGCAGAAAATGCATTTCAACCTTAATCAGGCCATCACCTTTACAGGCTTCGCAGCGCCCGCCTTTGACATTGAAGCTAAATCGTCCGGCGGAGTAACCGCGTGCCCGTGCTTCTTTGGTGCCCGCGAATAAATCGCGAATGGAAGTGAAAAGCCCGGCATAGGTTGCCGGGTTGGAGCGGGGGGTACGGCCGATGGGGCTTTGGTCTATATCCACCACCTTGTCAAATTGGTCAATATTGGTGATGCCTTCAAACGGGGCCGGGTCGTTGGGGTTGTTGTTAAGTACCTTGGCGGCGTAGCGATACAGGGTATCGTTGATGAGGGTGGATTTGCCCGAGCCTGAAACGCCGGTGATAGCGCTCATCAAGCCAATGGGGATATCCACGCTCACTTGCTTGAGGTTATTGCCACTGGCCCCTTGGATGCTCAGCATGCGCGCCGGGTCTGTCGGGGTACGTTGCTTGGGTACTTGAATTTTTCGGGTGCGGGACAAGTATTGACCGGTGAGTGACTCAGGTGTGGCGGCAACCTGTTGCGGCGTGCCTTGGGCCACGATTTTACCTCCGTGTACTCCGGCACCGGGGCCAATATCCACGACATGGTCAGCGCTGTGAATGGCGTCTTCGTCGTGTTCCACCACAATGACCGTGTTGCCCATATCGCGCAGATGACGCAAGGTATCCAGCAAACGCTGGTTATCCCGTTGATGCAGGCCGATGGATGGCTCGTCCAACACATACATAACACCCACCAGACCGGCGCCAATCTGGCTGGCGAGGCGAATGCGTTGCGCTTCACCGCCGGAGAGGGTTTCAGCGCTACGATTAAAGGTCAAATAATCCAGTCCCACATTGACCAGAAAGTTAATGCGCTGGGAAATTTCGTTGACGATTTTTTTTGCCACTTCACCTTTGTGGCCGCTCAGGCTCAACTGCGCAAAAAAGTTCTGTGCCTCACCAATGGGCATGGCAGAAATAAGCGGCAGAGTTTGTTCGGCGACAAAAACGTGCCGGGCCGCAGTATTGAGACGAGTGCCGCTGCAATCGGGACAACGCTGGCTGTTGAGGTATTTGGCCAGTTCCTCTCTCACCACATTGGAATCGGTTTCTTTATAGCGCCGTTCCATATTGGGGATAACGCCCTCAAAGGGGTGGTTTCGGCTGGTCTTGCCATTACTGCTGCCGTATTCAAATTCGATTTTTGTTTTACCGCTGCCGTATAACACAATGTTTTGAATATTCCCGGGTAAGTCGTGAAAGGGGGTGTCTTCATCAAATTGATAATGTTTGGCCAGGGACTGAATCAGCGAGTAATAATAGGCATTGCGCCGGTCCCAACCGCGTACAGCGCCGCCGGGCAGGCTCAGTTCCGGGTGCAACACTACCCGCGCCGGATCGAAAAACTGTTTTACACCCAAACCATCGCAACTGCCGCAAGCGCCTGCCGGGTTGTTAAAGGAGAACAGACGCGGTTCTAATTCGGCAATGGAATAGCCACAGTGGGGGCAGGCATACTGGGAAGAAAACACCAGGTCTTGTGTTTTGCCTTTATCCTCATCCATGGACGCCAAATACGCAATGCCATTGCTTAAGGTCAGAGCGGTTTCGAAAGAATCGGCCAAACGCTGTTTCAGATCGGGGCGAATCTTAAACCGGTCCACCACCACCTCGATGCTGTGTTTTTTGTGCGGGTCCAATTCCGGGACCTGGTCCATTTCACAGAGTATGCCGTCTACTCGCGCCCGTACGAAGCCTTGGCTGCGAATTTCATGGAATATCGCCAAATGCTCACCTTTGCGGTCGCGGATCATGGGTGACAGCAGCATCACTTTACTGCCTTCCGGCAGGCTCAGGACTTGATCAACCATTTGACTGACGGTTTGCGCCTCCAAGGCCACGTCGTGCTCCGGACAGCGTGGTGTACCGGCACGGGCAAACAGAAGGCGTAAATAATCGTAAATCTCGGTGATGGTCCCAACCGTAGAACGGGGATTGTGGGATGTGGACTTTTGTTCAATGGAAATGGCGGGGGACAGACCTTCGATATGGTCCACATCCGGTTTTTCCATCATAGACAAAAACTGCCGTGCGTAACTGGACAGTGATTCCACGTAACGACGCTGGCCTTCGGCGTAAATAGTGTCAAAAGCCAGGGAGGATTTGCCAGAACCGGATAAACCCGTGATGACAATGAGTTTATCTCGGGGTAACTCCACATTAATGTTTTTTAAGTTGTGGGTTCTGGCCCCTTGGATCCGAATTTTGTCCATGCTCGTTTTCGCCGCTAAAGTAACCTGCTAATATACGTCGTTTTGCATGTGCATGGCAAAAAAACTAAGGAATACTTACAAAAAACAACGGTAAACGGAAATAAGACCCTCCATGACAAAGAAACAGCAGCAATCCACCGGTATGAATGCATCTGAGCGCAAAGCGGTTTTTTCCTTGGCAGGAATTTACGCCCTGAGAATGATGGGTTTGTTTATGATATTGCCGGTATTTTCCATGTTCGCTCATGATCTACCGGATGCCACACCGTGGTTAATAGGGCTGGCCATTGGTATTTATGGCCTGACTCAGGCTATTTTTCAAATTCCTTACGGCATGTTGTCCGATCGAATCGGGCGCAAACCGGTGATTGTCATGGGTTTGCTTATTTTTGCGGCAGGCAGTGTGGTGGCAGCCAGTGCAGACAGTTTGCTGGTAATTGTGTTTGGACGCGCGCTACAGGGGGCCGGGGCCATCGCCGCGACAGTCATGGCCTTGACCGCAGACCTGACCCGCGAGGAGAATCGTCTTTCGGCTATGGCCATTATCGGTATGAGCATCGGGCTGGCTTTCACCGCGTCTTTGGTGCTGGGGCCGGTGTTGGATCAATGGATTGGCGTGCAAGGTATCTTCTGGCTGACAGCGCTCTTGTCTGTGATGGCCATTGCGGGGGTCATATGGGTAGTGCCGACTCCTGTGAAAAGCACCTTTCATCGCGATGCCATGACGGCACCACAACAGCTGGGCGTGGTACTGAAAAACCCCCAATTATTGCGCCTGGACATGGGCGTGTTTCTTTTGCATATGATGTTGACGGCCACATTTGTGGTCCTGCCTTTGGAGCTGCGCGATTCCGTCCACCTGGCCGCCGAGTCTCACTGGACGGTATACCTGCCCGTTATGCTGTTATCATTGACGATCATGGTGCCATTTGTAGTTATTGCCGAGAAAAAGCGCAAAATGCGCCAAGTCTTTGGGGCCGCCATACTGACCCTGGCCATGGCTGAGTGCGTTTTTATGTTGCTGTCCGACTCCCTGGCGGGTATGGTGTTCGGCCTATTTGTATTTTTTGTAGCCTTCAACGTTCTGGAGGCGACTTTACCGTCATTGGTGGCTAAAATGTCACAACCGGACCTGAAAGGGACCGCCATGGGAGCGTTTTCCAGTTCCCAGTTTATCGGCGCTTTTTTTGGCGGTATGGCCGGTGGTTGGCTCTACGGCGCATTTGGGGTGACCGTAGTGTTTGGTTTTTGCACTATATTGGCTATGCTTTGGTTTTCCCTGGCGATCACCATGCAGAACCCGCGTTACCTGAGCAGTCATCTGATTAACGTGGGTGAAGTGGATGAAGTCAGTGCACGACATTTGGTAACGGAGCTTACGGCTGTAACCGGTGTGGCCGAAGCGGTAGTGGTGGTAGAGGACGGCATTGCCTATTTAAAAGTGGATCTGCACGCTTTGGATCGGGAAGCCTTGAAACGGTTTTCTGCCATTCCGGCGTAACAGGGCAAACATTCTAAAGATGAGGAGATAATTCATGGCACGCGGTATTAATAAAGTCATACTGATCGGCAATCTAGGCAACGACCCGGAAGTAAAGTACATGCCCAGTGGTGAGGCCGTAACGAATATTAGTGTGGCCACCAGCGAATCATGGAAAGACAAAAATGGCGAACAAGTGGAACGGACCGAATGGCATCGCGTGGTGTTCTTTCGTCGCTTGGCGGAAATTGCCGGAGAGTATTTGAAAAAAGGTTCCAAGGTGTACATAGAAGGCAAACTGCAAACGCGTAAATGGCAAGACCAAAGCGGTCAGGACCGTTATACGACGGAAATTGTTGCCAACGAAATGCAAATGCTGGACAGCCGCGGCGGTGCCGCAGGCGGAGCACCGTTTGACAACAATCGTCCTGCATCCCAGTCCAACTCTCAAAACAACGCTCAAAACAATGCCCCCGCCGCCCAGTCGCAAGGCGCCCCGGCCGGTTTTGATGATTTTGATGATGATATTCCGTTCTGAAAATAATTCAGCATGTGATACAAAAAAGCCCCGAACTCAGGGGCTTTTTTGTATAGTAAGATAAACGCAAATTCATGCCTTCCTTGGCGACTAAGCGTTTGTGCTGTCTTACCTTAAACCACCAGCGGCCTAGAGGAATACAGTCATGCGAAAACTGCATATCGTTGCCGGGGTACTTTCTATACCAATCCTTGTGCCGATCGCCCTCTATTCTATTCAGGAGCACAACAAAGGCCCGTTCAAACAAGTGATATTTATTGAAGATGTCCCCGGTGCCAATGATCGTTACGTGACATTTACGCCGGTTATGCGTTCTGACCCTTCAATAATTATGGGCGAAACGGTGGGTGCGGATTTTGGGAAATTGCACTATCGTGATTGTGACGGAGACGGCGTTAAAGAAGCGGTTGTTGAAACGGATGAGTTTCTTGAGCTTGGCGATTACAAAAGATCCGTCAGACACGTCTATAAGTTTGTAGAATCAAACAACATGCCGCAGGTGAAGCTGATCAGCAGTGAAGCCATGCCGGAAAAAGATCCTGAGTGGATTGGGCGAGAGGTCAATAGCAAATCCATAAGCCATTTTTGCGACCCATAACAAGTAAAACGGTACTGCAATAACTTACCGTAAGTTACGAATGTAGGAACAGCTAAGGCAAACCAAACAAACGCTGTGCGGCACGTACGCCGGTTTTTTGGTAAGCGTGGTAACTCGCCGCTGCCGCTTTACGGATATTCTGATCCGTGTCACCGGCTATCCAGCGTTTGATAGCAGCATCCAGAGAGTAGGCTTCCGGGGCCATCAGGCCGGTGGTCATTAACAACGGTTTGGCGTTTAGCTTTTCCAGTTGCGATGAGAAATAGGGTCCGCTTTTACAAGCCAGTACAATGGCATCATTATCCGGGTTTGAGTGGGAGGCTACAGGTGTTTCATTGAGCCAGGCCTTCGCGCCACCGTAGTCCATTAAAGCATTGTGGCCGATGTAAGCGATTAAATGGGCTTTGCCACCGGCTTTGATCTTCGTTCCATTGGCGTTGACAGTAATGTTGTCATGACCACCGTTATAGCGCAGGAACTGCTTAATTGTGTCGCTGATGAAACGGCCGTCCCAAGCATCGGCAACCAGATAAACATCGATGATTTTATCGTTGCGATTGAAGAGTTTGTGCAATACACGGCGTTCCAAGATACGTTTGTCACCGGGATCCGGTAAAGCTACTGTTTTCCAACCACCATCACGTTGTAAGTAAGTCTTTACCCCGTATCGGGCGCCCCAATAGAGATTGTGTTTGGCATCCTGTCCGTTACCAATGGCAGCGGGCACCGGGACAATCCATTGGTTTTTATTATCCGCTAAAGCCACCGAAAGCTGAATAACGATGGGTTTATTCGCAGCAATATCCTGCTCCAGGCGCGCCTGGCCCGCTACAGCGTTTCCCCAAAAACAAGAAATAAACCCTGCGATCAGTAGTTTGTTCATCACTGCTTACACCATTTAATTGATGGTTAGATGCAGTAACTACAATTTAGTTTCAACTGTGGATACCAACTTGCTCCTGTATCGCAATTTCATGCTTAGGTTACTGTTAGATGGGCCGACCTGAATGGGTATTCCCCAACCGCATTGCGTTGGGGGCGAATGGATTGAATCGCAACATACGCGGTTATAACAACGACTTCCTCAATATCATCGGCGTACCCAGGCTGTATGGGTGTACTATGGCGTCGCCTTCTTTGAAGTAGTTTTTCCAAAAGGTTTTGAGTGGGTTGATAACTCTGGGGCTGGCGTAGAAATTTTTGTCGGAGATGTGGCCCAGGCCGAGCATGTAGACGGTAGCTTGGTTCCACTTGGGGATGAGTTTGTTGCGTCGTGCTTGTTGTAAGGCGCGCCTGGAGTTGATAATGCGGATTCTGCCTCTTTGATGGAAGCTGAGCAAGTTGCTGTTTTCCAGGCCATCGCTGACCAGTAGTACGGTTTTGTCTTTGGTCTTGTCGTCCTTAACGATTTGCCGAGCAAAGTCTTTTAGGGCGTGTAATAAATTGGTTTTGGGCAATTTGTCATTGGTGAGCTTTAGAGTTTTGTCTAAGGCTTTTTTTAATTTCTGATCAAATAATTTATCACGTTCGCGCAAGCATTTCAGCAGACGTCTTTTGGGACCGGGGCGGATATGAAACAAGTAGGCTTCGCTGGGTTGGTTATTGCCCACTTCGTCAAAGACCAGTTCGGAGTACTGGCCTTTGATGTTGGCGGAGAACCGGGTGATTTTCACGTTTTCTCCTTGTGAACCCCATTGGGTCACCAGGTTCGTGATGCTGTCTTTCATGTTTTGATTTAAGTTTGTGGTTTGGTCGATGAATACATACAGCGTGCGGGTAGGGCTGAACGGTGGTGGCACCAGACTGGGCTGTCTGTAACATTTATCTAACAATGTACCGGCAAAACTTTGCCCATTGAGGCAACACAACAGCAGGACCAGCGTGATCAATCCCTTTCGCTTTAACTGTGTTTTTTGGAGTTTTGCGCGCCCAATCATGGGTTTGTCAATCCTTTGTTGCATTTCCCTGGTGTTGCTGAATAGCAGAGCAAAATTGGTGCCGATTGTGCAATATCATTGCTGAGTCAAGGATGAGACAGGATTTTGGATGAGAACCCGATTGATAAGATGGAACTTGTTGGTGTTTGCGCTCCTGGCATTGAGTGCTTGCCGTTTGTTTCCCAATTTCAATAGCAATAACTACGCGGATCCGCATACATCCGCTGCCATGAACCCGCAGCAGGAAGAAGGCTATGTTGGTGATGCGATTCCTTTCAGCAATCGAGTATCGGATTTGAACACTAACGCCGTTGGTGAGCGCGGTTCTGTTACTGCAAAATCCCGAGTGCAAGGGGGTAACCTTGCGCTGCCTCCAGGGACTCTAAAGGGGATTGTGAGTTGCGATCAGTTGTTGGCGGACCTGGAAAATACCTTTTACTTTGAGTCCAAGCCCAGCGGCGAAAAGGTCGACCGGATTAAAGTGTCGGCTGTGGGTTTCGGTGCTCAGCCTCGATATTACTTTCCTGAGGCGCAACGTTCCTTGTTAACTCAGCGGGCATCCAAAATTGATGCCTATCGAGTAATGGCGGAAATGGTGGGGGGGTTACGCATTTGGGGCGCAACATCGTTGAGCGATATGGTGGTGGAGCAGGACCGTTATCGCACTGTGGTGGACAGTTATGTGCGCGGTGCACGCGTGGTGAGTATTGAGCCGCAGACGAGCGGGAATTACAAGACCACCTTGGAAATGGAAGTAAACCAAAATTTCCTCAATCGGGTGCTGCCTTTTTTGCGCCCGGCACACAAACACTGTATGGGGCAGATGGGGCGAGCCGATCAGGCATTGCCTTCGTCTTTCATGGGGGCGGACTTTTTAAGCCGTGAATTTACTGCAAGGCATTTAACGGAGGATGACGTGGATGAAGATGAATCGGCTCAGACGAAATCATCGGATTCAAAGTCTTCCAAAGACGCGCCCATTTCCTCACGCAATTCCTTTTACTTTAGCAGGTAGCCGATAGTGAATAGGGAGAGCATGTTATTGCAGAGGATAGGGATTTTCCCGGGACAGTGGGTGGTGTACCTGTGTTTGGTTTCGGTTTGGTCAGTGCATGCACAGAGCGCCACCGATGTCACCGTTGCTGCTGATGTCACCATTGTTGAAGTTAAGGGGCAGGCGGTGATTGGCCCGTCTGGAAAAGTGGCCGCACGTAAACAGGCCATAGAAGACGCCATGGCCCAGGCCGCCTTACAGCAACATGCGGTGGTGCAGTCGCGCAGCGATATGGAAGACCATTCCCTGGTAAGTGATAAGGTCAGTGTGCGAGCGATGGCGTCTGTACGCAAACTGCAAGTTCTGGATGAATGGATAGATGCAGCGAACAGGATTTATACGGTGTTGATTCGGGCGCAGGTTGAGGACAGTAAAACGGCCACTATGGCGGCGCCGCTATTGGCCAATGCAACGGCGAATTCAGCGGCGCTGCGATTGCATGGTGACAATAGAGAGCCTGCTTCCGGTTCTACGGCTTTAGCTGTAAACGATGGTTTGAGACGGTCCCTGGCAGTGACGCAGTTTCAGATTGCAGATCGTCTGCAAATTCATGATATGCCGGATCTGGAGGTTTTGCTGGCAAAAGAGTTGTTGCAGCGTTTGGATCGTACCGGGGCGTACCGCACCGTAGATGCAACTTCCTATCTGTTGTCGCAATCCGCACAAGCCTTCGAGGGCTTGGGTGTGAGTGAAACGGAAATGATGTCGCAATTGGCGCGGGAGCTGGGGGTGCAGTTTCTGCTGACGGGTACGGTAAGGGACATGGGTAAAACCGCACATGCGCTCTACATTACTGTTCGGCATGTGGAGTTGGAAGTACAGCTTTGGGATGGTATTTCCGGATTGCGGTTACAGCGGCATCGTTTTAATGCTTCGGTATGGGTGGATCGTCCCTTTGATTTTCCCTTGAGTACACCGGTGATGGCGGATAAATTTTTTGCTGCGCCGGTAGGTCAGGAAATCAACAAGATTCTGCTGCAATTGGTTAGTCGTTTGGATCAAAACCTGCGTGAGTTGCCGTTTTCCACCCGCGTGGTGCAGGTGCAGGGGGCTCAGGTCTTTATTGACAGTGGTGCCGCGGCGCGGGTTAAAGCCGGACATCGTTTTACCGCTTATCAGCAAGGTGCTGCGGTATTCAATGCCCGAGCCGGACATTGGCTCGGGGCACAGGAGTTACCGGTGGCAACGGTGTTGATCAAATCGGTGCAACCGGGTTTTGCCGTTGGAGAAATATTAGGTAAAGGACAGCGCTTGGTCAGTGGCGATATATTGCGTTACGAGGATGCGTCGCCTTAGGGCGGGCAGTTGTCAATGGGTTTCGGTAAAACGGCCGGCGATAAGGTAGCTTTCATCATCTGCGGCTTCGGTGCGTAATACCTCGATTATGGCATTAAACGGTGCCACCAGAATTTTTTCAGGGGTGAGGTTGATATCCAGGATGGTCCCCGGTGCGTAGTCAGTGTGGGCGCTGAACAGAACTCCGGCACCGCTTAAGTTAATACAGCGACCTTGGTGCGTTTCAGATTGGCCGGTCTGACGATAAGTGAGCTCTGCATCGGTATTGATTCGAAAATAGTCTCGCTTTTCAGAGTACTGAACCATGAATGCTCCTTTTTAGTTATGAAGTCAATCGACAGACCCCTACTAAAAATAGTCGATTATTGTGAATAAAGCGAAAAGACAGGTGTGTTCTTGTGCGCTTTGCCCACATTTTGCGTCCAAGGACGTCGTTCTGAGATTCACTTTGCGGTAGAATAGTCTATAGTTGGTCTGGAAGAACAATAAACCTAAGTGGCTGATGTTGCAGGAAAGAAGTCGTTGGACACTGAATGCGCTCAACAGCCCAAACCCCAACCTGGGGAATAAGGGAATGAAGGAACCTAGGGCCAAGCTGCCAGCCCATAGCTTGGATTTATTTAAGGATAAATTTGCCTTGTGCACTAGAAGGCGATTTGTTGCGACATATTTGTTACGCCGTTGAAAACAAAAGCAGAAGAATTTTCCCACAAGCCGCTGATTCTCCCTCAGGAATCTCATGAGGTTGTGTTGAATCACATAAGTAACTCCGCATTGAAGGTATTGCATCGTTTGCATCAAGCCCATTACGACGCCTATATTGTGGGGGGCGGGGTGCGCGACCTGATATTAGGTGAAGTGCCCAAGGATTTTGATATTGCCACAAATGCCTTGCCGGAGCAGGCTCATCGAGAATTCAAGAACAGCCGTCTTATCGGTCGTCGATTTCGCTTGTTGCACGTGCGTTTTGGACGCGAAATTATAGAGGTGGCAACGTTTCGGGGGCATCATTCCGAGATTGACGATCCGGAAGGTGATCACGCCTTGGTGGAAAACGGCATGATTGTTCGTGACAACGTCTTTGGTAATATGGAGCAGGATGCCTGGCGCCGCGACTTTACTATTAACTCCCTTTATTTTGACGTGCGTAATTCCACGGTAGTGGATTACACCGGTGGTTTTGAAGACCTCAAAGCCAAAATGATTCGTATCATCGGTGATCCGGAACAGCGCTATGTGGAAGATCCCGTTCGCATGCTGCGTGCAATTCGTTTCGCCTCCAAGCTCAACTTTACCTTGGCGGCGGCAACAGAAGCCCCCATTGAAAAGTTGGCATCCAAGCTCAATGCCGTGGCGCCACCGCGTTTGTTTGAAGAGGTTTTGAAGTTGTTTATGAGTGGTAATGGTGCCAGGGCTTTTGATTTGAGTTTGCACTATGGTTTATTTGCACCGTTATTTCCGCAGACCTTTGCTTTGCTGGGTGATGTCAGTGGTGTTACATCGCAGGATTATCAAGGCAATTCTGTGTATCAACTGATTCGTAATGGATTGATCAATACCGACAAGCGCATCGCCGAAGGCAAGCCCGTCACTCCGGCGTTTTTGTTTGCGATTTTATTGTGGGAACCGGTGCGGGTGATGGCCCTGCGCTTGCAAACCAGCGGGATGAGTTTGATGCAGGCGTATACAGTAGCCGGTTCTGATGTGGTACGGGATCAATGCGAGCATGTGTTTATTCCCAAGCGGTTCAGCTTGCAGTCCCGGGAAATTTGGAGTTTTCAATTAAAGCTGGCCAATCGTGCCGGGCGTCGAGCTTTTCGGGTTTTGGAACAATCCCGCTTTCGGGCGGCCTATGACTTTTTGCTGCTGCGAAATCAATCCGGGGAGTCGGATTTGCAGGAGTTGGCTCAATGGTGGACCGAGTTTCAGCAGGAGCCGGAGTCGCGTCGTGAAGAAATGGCGCGCCAGTTTCAACCCCCGCGGCGGCGGCGGCGGCGTAAAAGAAAACCCTGAATCGCTCAACCACGAAAGCTGTGAACGCCCTTTGTTTTATTGGTCTTGGGAGTAACTTAAACCAACCGGTCCGACAGTTGCAGAGTGCAATGGATGAGCTGGCAAGTCTGGCCCATTGTAAGCTGGAAACGGTTTCCAGTCTCTATGGCAGTTCGCCCATGGGGCCACAAGATCAACCCGATTACGTGAACGCAGTTGCAGCATTGCGCACTCGCCTCAGTCCTTTCGATTTGCTCGTTCAGCTACAAGATTTGGAGCAGCGACACGGTCGCCGCCGGGATGGTCAACGTTGGACCGCCAGAACCCTGGATTTGGATATTTTGCTCTATGGCGATCAAATAATAAACACAGAGAATCTATGTATACCCCATCCGGGTTTGGGGCAGCGAAATTTCGTACTATATCCCCTGCAGGAGATATCACCCGGTTTACAAGTGCCCGGTTTGGGGCCTTTGGCCGGCTTAATCGCTGGTTGTGCTAAGGGCGATCTGGTAAAGTTGCGGGAAGTCGGGGATGCCTCAGACCAATAACAACACCTTGAGGCATAAGCGTATTTCTTTGGACAACAGGGTTTTGCAGTATGAGTCAGAGTGAAACCCCTCGCTACATTGTGGTGGAAGGGCCCATCGGGGTTGGTAAAACCAGTCTCACCAAACGTCTTGCGGAAAGTTTACAGGCGCAAACTTTGCTGGAGGCTGCTGAAGAGAATCCATTTTTGGAACGTTTTTACCAAGACCCCAAACAAGGCGCACTGCCCACACAGCTGTTTTTTTTGTTTCAACGGGCGCGCCAACTGCAGGAGCTGCGTCAGGCCGATATGTTCACCCCGGTCATTGTGGCGGATTTTATGATGGAAAAAGACCGGCTCTTTGCTGAGCTGACTCTGGACGATCACGAGTTGCAACTATACGATCAAGTGTATTCCAATCTGACCTTGGATGCGCCCAAGCCCGATTTGGTGATTTATTTACAAGCACCGGTCAATGTATTGATTTCACGAGTGCAGAATCGCGGTCGCCGAGTTGAACAGTCTATGGATCCGGAGTATCTCGAGGGATTAGCGGATACGTATACGCGATTCTTTCATTACTATTCCGATACACCCTTGTTAATTGTCAATGCGGCAGATATCGATCTGGTGAACAATGATGCGGAATATGAATTGCTATTACAGCGTATATTGCATACCCGCAGTGGGCGTCAGTACTTTAATCCATTACCGTTTGATTCCTGACGTTTCATGGTTGCGAAACCAATATCCTGATTCCAGTGTCAAAAGGTAGATACAGAAACCGAAATTCCAAGACTATATATTCCAAGGCCACAAACAGAGAAGACCGTGTCAGAACAATCTCAGAAAAAACCCGTAACCCCCGTCACTTTGGCTACGCTACGCGCCATGAAGCAGAACGGAGAGAAGTTTACCTGCTTAACAGCCTACGATGCCACGTTTGCGCAAGTCCTGGAAGCGGCAGGCATTGAAGTGTTGTTGGTGGGGGATTCACTGGGGATGGTGATTCAGGGGCAGGAAAGTACTTTGCCCGTGTCGATGGATCATATGGTATACCACACCCAAGCGGTGAAACGGGGTTCACAAACGGCTTTGCTCATGACCGATATGCCTTTTTTGAGTTATACCTCGACGGAGCAGGCCCTGGAAAACGCCGGACGCATTATGCAGGAAGGTCATGCTCACATGGTGAAACTGGAGGGCGATGCTCGCATTCTGGACAGCATAGTGGCCTTGTCACGTTATGGTATTCCCGTGTGTGCCCATATAGGATTGTTGCCGCAATCGGTATACAAACTGGGCGGCTATCGAGTGCAGGGTCGAGATCAAGCCGCTGCGGCACAATTACTGGAACATGCCCAGCGTTTGCAGGATGCCGGGGCGGATATCTTATTAATGGAATGTGTCCCTGCGTCTTTGGGGCAGCAGATAACGGAATGCCTGGAGATTCCCACTATTGGCATTGGAGCCGGTCCCCATTGTGACGGGCAGGTGTTGGTGTTACAGGATATCCTGGGATTGACCCAAGGATTGCGCCCGCGTTTTGCCAAGAATTTTCTGCAAGGTTGCGACAGTGTGCAGGCTGCGGTGGAAAACTACATTCGGCAGGTGAAAAGTGGCGAGTATCCAGCGCCGGAGCACTGTTTTAAATAGGTTCCGGATGTTAGTTTCGAGAAGGTAATCACTTTAGGGCAGTTACAGGGTATACGGTCATCATGCAATTAATTACCGACGTTCAAACCTTACACGTCATGGTTCGAGACATGAAAGCCCACAATCATACGGTAGCTTGTGTGCCGACGATGGGTAATTTGCATGAAGGGCATTTGGAGTTAGTGCGTCAGGCCAAAAAAGCCGGCCATAAAGTGGTGGTAAGTATTTTTGTTAATCCATTGCAATTTGCCCCGGGGACGGATTTTGAATCCTATCCGCGCACGCTGGAACAGGACCAAAACCTGCTGACACAACACGATGTCAATTTTTTATTTGCACCGGATGTTCGGGAAATCTATCCGGGAGACTTGGCGCAGGTTACCAAGGTCGTCGTACCGAATCTGTCCGATATTCTTTGTGGTGAGTTTCGCCCGGATCATTTTGCCGGTGTGACTACGGTGGTGGCCAAGCTGTTCCATCTGGTGGAGCCGGATGTGGCTTATTTCGGTGAGAAAGACTTTCAACAGCTGACAATTATTCGGCGTATGGTTAAGGATTTGTGTTTTCCTATCGACATTCATGGTGTGCCCACGGTGCGTGAAAGCAATGGCCTGGCGCTCAGTTCCCGTAACCAGTATCTGTCACCACAACAAAAACAAACCGCCGCAGTCATTTACCAAATGCTGAGCCATATTCAAGAGCAACTCTCGCAAGGTTCGCGTAACTATGAAACCTTGGAAAAAGAAGGCATGCAACGCTTAAACGATGCCGGACTCAAACCCGAATATGTGAGTATTCGTCAACAAGAAGACCTCGGTCTCCCCGATACACAATCCACCGATTTGGTTGTATTGGCCGCCGCTTGGTTGGGGCCTGCACGGCTTATAGATAATGTGAAATTATCTTTGTTGTAACCGGGTTAGTTGCCCAACCCGGTGGAGTTTTACCAAGCAATTTTCTGTGTTTTGATATATAAATCTTAGCCGGTATTTCTCATGCCCGCAGCAATTCCGTTGATGGAACGCAGCAGCGGGTGTAACCATTTCTCTTTTTCTTCCTCGCTAAGGGATTCATCGCGGAAGCGTTTTAGCAAGGTGATTTGGATATGGTTTAATGGGTCCAGATACGGATCGCGTCGACTCAGTGACAACGCCAGGGTGGGGGTTTCTTGCAGAAGAGAGTCTGCGCCGCTGATTTCCAATACCTGTTTGACCGTTCGGTAGTATTCATCGACAAAGATTTGGTAGACGCTGGTGCCGGTGGCTTCATCTTCGCACAGTGTGGCGTACTCTTTGGCAATGCCGGGTTCGGCTTTAAACAAGGCCATCTGGGTGTTGCTCAACATGGAGCGGAAAAAAGGCCAGTGGTTGTACATGTCTTTGAGTTTTTGTTCGCACTGCGGATCTTTTTGCCGACAGGTTTCCAATGCGGTGCCGATGCCGAACCAGGCCGGCAAGGTATGACGAGATTGGGCCCAGCCAAAAACCCAGGCGATAGCACGTACTGAGGATTTGGAGCGGTCCGCTTTGCGTCGGTGCGAGGGACGTGAACCGATATTCATCAATCCGATTTCATTTACCGGTGTGGCTTCATAAAAGTAATCCAAAAAGCCCGGCGTTTTGTCCGTTAGCGTGCGATAGGCGTTTTCACCCATATCGGCCAGGGATTTCATATAGCGCAGGAAATCCGGGTTTTCGATGCGGGTCGGTCTTATTAAGTTACAGCTGGCCTTCATCAGGCCGGTAATACCCATGCCCAGTTCATAGACCGAGGTGTCCACTGTGCTGTATTTGAACGACAGAACTTCGCCTTGTTCAGTGAACTTGATCTGCCCGTTAACGGTGCCTTCGGGTTGGGACAAAATGGATTCGTGAGTAGGGCCGCCGCCACGACCGATGGTACCACCGCGGCCATGGAACAAACGGCATTGTACGCCCTTGGAAAGCGTCAATTGAGTGACCCGTTTTTGTGCCTCATATAAATTCCAGGCTGCAGCTACTATACCGCCGTCTTTGCAGGAATCTGAGTATCCCAGCATCACTTCCTGTAAATTACCTGCGCTTTGCAATAAGGACGCATAGGTTGTGTTGTCCAGTAAGTCGGACATAACCGGTTCAATATGCGCCAGATCTTCTATGGTTTCAAACAGCGGAGCCACCGTTAAGTCGCAGAACCAGCCATTGTCATTCTTGCCTACCATGCCGGCTTGGTGCGCCAGCGCCATCACTTCCATGACATGGCTGGCAGCGTGGGTCATGGATATGACATAACTGCCGAAACAATTGGGACTGACTTCGCGACGCATTTGCGCCATGACATCGAAGACGGCCAGAGTTTCCTGAGTCAATTCTGACAGCTGCGATTTATCAATGTGACTGGCCGGTTCCCCAATGGTTTGCGCCAGCAGGCTCAAGCGCTGAGTTTCGTCCAAACTGTTGTAGTCGATTCCTTGCTGTTGATACAGTTCGGTGACGGCGTCACTGTGGCGGGTGGACTCCTGACGCACGTCCAAATGCAGCAAAAAGAAACCAAAGCATTCCACCAGGCGGATCAGGTCTTTTAATTCTTTGTCGGCGGTAGCGCCATCGCCGTGACCGTGCAGAGATGCATGGATCAGCTTGAGATCGCTGAGAAACTCGTTTTCGTTGCGATATTTGTATTCTTCCACCCGTGGGCGGGTTTCTGTGCGGCCATCCAGTAAGTCTCGTATTTCCAGCAAATTGTGCTTAATGCGAGTTCGTATGATGACCAGTTTGCGTCGGTACGGTTCGTTCTCGAACCGTTCCGGTTTGGAAGAGAACGCTCTCTGGTAGTATTTTCGATCTGCTTCCAGGCTCTCCATCAGTTCTTGGCTTGGAGTGCACAGCTTGCTGGAGTGGGTCAGGGTGCCAATGAGGTCGTTTAGACGTTTGGAGTACTCCGATAACACGGCGCGGGATTGCAGTCGAACCGCCATCACCGTGGTTTCGGGTTTTACATTGGGGTTGCCGTCTCGGTCGCCGCCAATCCAGGAGCCGAAGCGCAGAAAACTGGGTACGGTGATTGCGGCTGCCGCATCGCCATAAACGGTACCAATGGCGTATTCCAAATTGCGAAACGTTTTCGGGACCGCTTCGAACAAGCATTCATCAAAATAATCCAGTCCGTAAGTAATTTCGTCGCGTACACTGGGACGGCTGGACCGTACTTCGTCGGTTTTCCATAAGGTTTGAATTTGTGCCTTTAACTCACTCAAGCAGTTTTCATAATCGATTTTACTCTGTGCGTTTTCATCCAGGCAGTTGTTAGCGACAGAAATCCGGCGCAGTGCATCACGAATGGTGCGGCGTTTGGATTCGGTAGGATGGGCAGTCATAACCGGAATATATGCCAGTTTGTTCAGGATCAGCTGCAATTGTTCGGCACTGACATTATCTTGATGTAATTGACGTAAGGTGTGGGTATAGGATCCTACCCAATTGGGTCCGCTTTCCATAGATTCGGCTTTGCGGGCGCTGTGTAAATGGGCTTCTTCGGCAATATTCAACAGGTTGAAGTAGCTGCTGAAGGCGCGGACGACATGGCTCAGCTGCTGCGGTGATAGTTTCTCTATGATCTCATTTAAGCGCTTGCGTTCCGCAGGGTTGTCTTCGGACCGTAATTGAATAAACCCGGTACGTAAGGACTCAATGGCATTAAAGACTTCTTCGCCTTCCTGGCTGCGAACCACGTCACCCACCAGGGTTCCCAACAATTTAACGCGGCTTCTAAGAAATTTATCTTGTGCACTATCAATCATGAAACTAGAATCCTGTCCCCATAATGATCCCTTCGCTACCGATTTCGGCGCGGGGTCATAATAGCGTTAATAATATGATGTAGAATGCGTAATGCTATTCATGCTTCTATTACAACAGCGGTGCGTCAATGACGGTAATCGCCAATCGAGCATCACGTTATATTTTTTTATTGTTCGCATTCCCAGCATTGGAAAACCGCCCATTATACCTTGTTTCAGATAATTTTCACCGTATCAGTGAAGAGCGGCGGAGTATTTTGTAATCCTTTGTTTATTAATGAAAAAGAGGTGGCTTCATGCGTTGGCTTGACAAGATTCCTTTATTACCGCTAACGATTGCGGCGGTTTTGCTGGGCCTGGCTCCGTTAAAACCCCAGCCCCATTTGTGGGAAAAACTGCAGTTTTTAATTCAGGGTACATTGACAAAACCCATTGATATATTTGATTTATGTCTACATGGCAGTTTGTTGGTGTTACTATTTTTAAAGTTGTTACGCCTATTCCAAAACAAGAGAGGCTGAATTTCCGGTTGCCACAATGGCGGCTTGCGGTACAATCCCTCCGGTTAGATTGGGGTACACCAGAATGGGTCGGGATTGCCTTGGCTATCAATGAGGAGTGAAACAGATGAATAAAAATATTGGTACGTTGGATAAAGTATTTCGCATCGTGGTCGGTGCAATTCTGATCAGCCTGGTGTTTGTGGGGCCGCAGACCGCCTGGGGTTGGATTGGCGTGGTTCTGGTGGCTACAGCATTGATTGATTTCTGCCCCCTATATCGAGTGGTGGGATTCAGTTCACGTAAGAAAACGGTATAGCCGTTCTTGGATTGCCGAATTGCTTGGTCGGTGGTTTTTCAACCACCGGCGTTTTTCCCGCAGGCTATTCTCAGACCTTGGCGCGAGTGCAACGTTTTTCGTAAGCCTCTCTGGCAATATGGATATCTGCCACGTAGTGGGGTAGTTCTTCCAACAGTAAGGCCTGAGCCCCGTCAACCAGGGCGCTACCGGGATCGGGGTGGAAGTCCACTAAAATCATATTGGCTCCGGCAATCACCCCTTGGGCGGTGATGTGAAATATATCCAATAAGCCGTCCGGTGCTCGCGCCCGGGTACCGGCTGAGTGCGATGGGTCAATACAAACCGGCATGCGCGTGAGTCGTTTTACCACCGGCACATGAGCAAAATCTACAAGATTTCTGTGCGGGTCCCCGGCATTGTTTTTCATTCCGCGTAAACCAAATACGATTTTGGTATTGCCTTCGCTGGCCAGGTATTCCGCGGCGTTTAATGATTCCTCCAGAGTAATGCCAAAGCCGCGTTTTAACAGCACGGGAAACATTTTCTGTCGTCCTACGGTTTTTAACAGCTCAAAGTTTTGTGTGTTACGGGTGCCAATTTGCAACATGACACCTGTCGCATGGCCGGATTGCTCCAGTGCATTACGAATTTCATCCACATGCCCTTCATGGGTGATTTCCATGGCGATTACTTTGATACCGTATTTGCCAGCGAGTTCGAAAACATAGGGTAAACATTTAGCACCGTGTCCCTGGAAGGAGTAGGGGTTGGTGCGAGGTTTGTAAGCACCCATGCGGGTGCATTGTAGTCCGTTTTCCCGGCAGGCTTTTAACATCTGTTCCACGTGTTCGCGTGTGTCAACTGCGCATAGACCGGCGAAAATATTTAAATTGTCCTGGCTGAATGTGATTCCGTTGTATTCAAATGAACTCATGCGGGCGTCATCCTGATGCCGACCTAGAATACGGTATTCCTCTGATATGCGTATTACCCGGTCGACACCGGGTAACTCTTCTAATGTCTCCAAAGCGATGGTTGCGGTTTGGCCGATGAGATAAATTTCCGTTAAGGTTTGTTGTGCACCCTGCACATCATGAACGCGAGTTTCGATGTTGGGAAACTCCGATAGTATTTTCAAAAGATTTTGATATTCTTCCGAAGATTTTTTCGTGTTAGGTTTTAGAATGACGATCATTTTGCGTTCCAGTTTAAAGTTACCATTGAGTATACGAAGCAACACCCACAAAGCATAGCGGCGGCTTAATTTTGTTAAAGTCTTTACGGTTGAGAATAACTAAAATTATAGAAGTAAGTTTCAATAAGTCTTTAGTACATAACTGCTTGCTATAAATATTAAGTCTCAGTCTAAATCTATTTAACCTTACTGCAAGCAATGTATCGGCGTATTGGTGTTATCGTGTATTTCATATATAGCAAATGAAAGCTGAGATGCTTTGTTTATAAAAATAAAAATTACGTTCAGGGACGTAAAATATTTGCAAACGTCAAAACTATTGACTAGAGTTTTGTTGATCACTAATTAGAGCTATACCGTCGTGCGTGAAAGTAGCCAAGGGGGATTTGCCAAAACAAGTCGCGGTTTGTTCTTTTACGGGGTGTAATCTAAGAGTGACATCATTGAGTGTGTTTTTTGTTTTTGCAGATATTGTTCTAAGGATAGGGGTTTATGATTATGCAGTCAGGCACAGTGAAATGGTTCAATAACGCCAAGGGTTATGGTTTTATCGTACCAGAAAGTGGTGGTGAAGATGTTTTTGTTCACTACTCAACAATTGATGGGTCGGGTTTCAAGACTCTCAAGGAAGGACAGACGGTGCAGTACGAAGCATCTGAAAGTCCGCGTGGAGTACAAACGACACGCGTGATCGGTGAACCGCTGGATGCGGCAAAGCAACAAGTACCAGCCGCTGCGGAATTGGCAGGCGAACCGGCTTCCTGACGTCACGTCCAATTTTGTAGGTTTGTAATCACGTATCACGATATCGTTTTATGATGTCGTGATAACTATCTGTGCGCCGGTCCCGGAAATATGGCCAGGATCTGCGCACTGTTTCTGTTCGCGCTAAATTCAGCGTGCAAGTCTGTACGCAACTCTTATCTTCGGAACACCGTGTTAATAGCTCACCTTGCGGTCCGGCAACAAAACTGGAACCCCAGAATTGTATGCCGTCACTTTGTTTTGATGGGTCGGGTTCATGTCCTGTGCGGTTAACCGCAATAACGTGTAAACCATTGGCAATGGCGTGACCGCGTTGTATTGTCATCCAAGCCTCTTTTTGTCTTTGCTGTTCTTCTTCTGAATCGGCACTGTCCCAACCAATGGCGGTGGGATAGATTAATAGTTCCGCGCCGGCCAGCGCCATCAGTCGGGCGGCCTCAGGATACCATTGATCCCAGCAGACTAAGATTCCCAGTTTGGCGACGGAGGTTTGTATGGGTTCAAACCCTAAGTCGCCGGGTGTGAAATAGTACTTCTCGTAGTAGCCGGGGTCATCCGGTATATGCATTTTGCGATAGCGTCCGGCGATTTCTCCGTTGGTTTCTATAACGACAGCGGTGTTGTGATACAGGCCCGCAGCGCGTTTTTCGAATAAGGATGCGACGATGACGAGTTTCAGTTCTTTGGCTAAGTCTCCCAGTAACCGGGTGCTGGGACCGGGAACGCTTTCCGCCAAATCAAAAAAATCCGGGTTCTCCGTTTGGCAGAAATACGGTGTATTGTGCAGTTCCTGCAAAACCACCAACTGAGCTTTTGCCGCTGCCGCCTCGCGTATGGCAGTGACGATTTGTTTCATATTGGCGTCCTGCGGTGTTAAGCAGGCTTGTTGAATCAAGGCGACATTCAGCTCTTGGGTCATGAGTTTATTTCCGATAGTTAATCTATATGGGTTGAAGTCAGTTGAACTTGTTGCGGCAATTGCATCGTGACGCAGTGCAAACTGCCGTATTGCAATATCAAGCTGCAGCAGTCAATGCCGACTACGTCGTGCCGGGGAAAACACTGCTGCAAAACTTGCAGTGCCGCTGCGTCATTAGGATCATTATAGGTGGGCGCCAGTACCGCCCCGTTGATGATCAGAAAATTGGCATAACTTGCCGGTAAGCGCTGACCCGATGTATCAAATACCGGTTCTGGTAAGGGTAGTGCCGCCAGCTTGTAGGGTTCACCGTTTTCCTGAGTGAAGCCACTCAACTCCTCTGCCATTTGCTTCAAGGATTCGAAGTGTTCATCGTCCTTGCGCTGACAACCCTGATAGACAATGAGACCCGGATTACAGAAACGGGCCAGAGTATCTATGTGAGCATCCGTGTCATCACCGCATAAATGGCCGTGCTGTAACCAGAGGAAACGTTGTATCCCCAGTTCTTGTTGCAGTGTCTGTTCCGCCTGTTGGCGACTGCACGCATTACGGTTACTGTTGAGTACGCTAAACTCAGTTGCCAGTAGTGTGCCCGCACCGTCCGTTTCTATAGCACCCCCTTCCAGTACAAACTCCACGCTATGCATGGACTGAAACAGCCCTGCCTTGTTCAAACAACGGTTAATCTTATTATCCAGTTGCGCGGGAAATTTATTACCCCAACCATTGAAGACAAAATCCAGGAGCTTGGCTTCTTCATCCTGCAGCACGGTAATAGGACCGTGGTCTCGGGCCCAGGAATCATTGCTGTCGCAGCAATGAAAAATAACCTGCTGCATTGGAATGTTGGCTTGCGTTAAACAGCGTTGCACATGAGCCTGATGCACTTTATCGCGGCAGACAAGCAGTAGCTTCTGGCGTAAGCAAACCTCATGAGCAATTTGGGAGAAGGTTCGATCCACCAGATCCAGTTGTTTGCTCCAGGCACCCCTGTCATGGGGCCAAGTGAGCATGACTGCAGATTGGGGCTGCCATTCCGCCGGTAAAACCAGTTTGTGATTAGACGAGTGCATTGTGGATGTTCCGGGTTACAGATGGAGTTTAGTCTTTGTCCGTATCGACGTCACCCGGTGGGGTAATTTGTTGAGGAGTGACACGGGCGGTTTTGACCATATTGTCTTTGATTTGCACAATCTCTACCGGAAATCCACTGATCAGCAGGCTGGTGCCGGGTTCGGGTATGGTTTCCAATTGTTCAAACAAGAGACCGTTGAAGGTTTTGGGGCCGTCCGTAGGTAAATCCCAGTCCATAGAGCGGTTCAACTCGCGTATGGTGGCACTGCCATCCACCAAATAAGTGCCGTCTTCTTGAGGGTGAATATCCTTAATACTGGTGATTGCTTCAGAGGTGAATTCACCCACAATCTCTTCCAGAATATCTTCCAGCGTCACCAAACCTTGAATATCGCCGTACTCATCAACCACCAGGCCAATGCGGCGTTTTTGTCGTTGGAATTGCAACAATTGTGTGTGTAGCGATGTAGATTCCGGAATAAAGTAGGCATCATTGATTAAGGGTTCCAGATCTTTTTTATCGGCGTTTTGGTCGTTCAACAGGTGCAGGGTGTCGCGCACGTGAATTAAGCCGATCGTGTTGTTTATATCAGAGTGATATACCGGCAGGCGGGTATGTTGGGTGTTGGTGAGCTGTTTTACCAGGTCGCTCCAGTTTTCATCCAGGTCCAGTCCTGTCACTTCATTGCGTGGGATCATAATGTCATCCACAGTGACTTTTTCCAGGTCCAGGATGTTGGTCAACATGGATTGGTGACGCTGTGGAATTAAGGCATCGGCTTCGTTGAGTACAATGCGAAGTTCTTCCTTGGTGAGTTGGTTAGCTTCATCCCTTTCGGGGGAGACACCAAACAATTTCAAGGTGCCGTTGGCAATAATACCAACCAACCACACGATGGGGTAGAAGATTTTCAGCAGTGGTGACAAGACATAGGTGGCGGGAAAGGCGATCCGCTCCGGGCGCAACACGGCCATGGTTTTGGGGGTTACTTCCGCAAACACTAAAATAACAAAGGTCAAAATAATGGTGGAAACAAGGATGCCTTTTTCACCCATCAAGCGCAGCGCAACTATCGTAGCAATAGAAGAAGCCAAAAGATTGACGAAATTGTTGCCCAATAAAATAAGGCCTATCAATCGGTCCGGTCTTTCCAGTAAACGGCTGGCTCGTATCGCGCCTTTGTGGCCGGTTTTGGCCAGATGACGCAATCGGTAGCGGTTCAGACTAACAAGGCCTGTTTCGGATCCGGAAAAAAACCCCGAGAGAATAATGAGGAAAATCAAAATACCGGTCAACAGACCTATAGGAATATCGTCCAAAAAGTGCTTGCTCCTGTTATTTCAACAAAACTTCCAAAACCCACTTGCTGCCGATATAAGCCAGGCCCAGAGTAACAAAACCACCCAGGGTCCAACGGATAGCGGTCATGCCACGCCAGCCAAAGCGCCATCGTCCCCACAGTAATATGGCGAACACAAACCAGGCAACAATGGATAATACGGTATGGTGGGCGACATGTTGAGCAAACATATCTTCCAAATTGATAATGCCGGTGATCAAGGACAGGCTGTGAAGAAAAAATCCCAAGCCGATCATTTGGAACAATAGGGTTTCCATGGTTTGTAACGGTGGTAATGCGCGGATGAATCCGCCAGGGTGACGGTTACGCAAGTGCCTTTCTTGTATTGCCAGCAGTATGGCATGTACCGCCGCAATACTAATGAGACTGTAAGCCAGTACCGAAAGTACAATGTGTAAGCGTAAATCTCTCGCTTGGTTTAGCACCAATACATGGTCAACGGGGAACAGTTGGTTGAGTAGAATAGCCAAGGCTGCCGCAGGGAGCAAAAATACCCCTAGGTTTTCCACCGGATTAGTGAGTGAGGCCAGTAATATGGTCAGCGCCATGAGCCAAGTGATTAATGATGCGGCATAAAAAATACCAATGTTTAAGCCCTGATCTGTCAACATGGTGTCGTATAGGATGGCGCCATGAAGCAGAGTGGCCACTAGACCGGTAATGATTAAGCCCGGCTTGGCGAAAACGGGCAAATCCTGTTTTTGACCAAAAAAACGCCAGGCCAGTAAAGTGCCCGAGATAACATAAAGGGTAATAGCGCTAAAGCTAAGAAAGGAGTTTTGCATATTTTAGGTTTTTTTTAAGTTAATATTCGAGGATTTGTCTTGGCAATTGGTCGTTTTGTGACTGGATTTGTCAAATTTTACCTTAGTTGCTATGGTTTGTGGGCCGTTAGTATGACAGGAGCATTTCATATGACGTCCCGGTTCAATTTTTCGACATTTTTGCTGCACTTGCACTGTTTTTGTGGCTTGCATTTACGCCATTTAGCTGTCATGGTTTTGCGCCGTGGGTTCAGTGAGCGGATCCGGATACAGTAAGGTTTCTACCGACGATTTAATAACGTGTCAATGGTTAAATTATTTTCTACAATATTTCGGTTTAGTCCCAAAGCCTATGGCCTTTGTGCCCCGGTTCTGATGCTGATTTCGTCCAGTTTCTGTACACGCCGCGTAAATAGTCTATCATCTTGTGGATTCTTAGTTGATAATAAATTCATAAATTATAAAAACATTGGTGAATTATGGAAATAAGGGTCTTGGGCTGTAGTGGCGGGATCGGCGAAGGATTGCGTACCACTTCTTTCCTATTAGATGATGACGTGCTCATTGATGCCGGCAGTGGTGTGGGAGACCTCACCCTGGATGAAATGAGAAAAATTCGCCATATTTTCCTGACCCACTCTCATATGGACCATTTCGCCTTTCTGCCGTTGTTGGTAGACAGTATTTTTGACACAACCAAACAACCCATCATTATCCACGGCCAAGCCGCCACTTTGGAAGCCTTGCAAAAACATATCTTCAATTGGGTTATTTGGCCTGATTTTGCCAAACTGCCCACGGTGGAAAACCCGGTCATGAGTTATGAGGTCATGACGCCGGACAGTACTTACACTCTTGGGGACCGAACCCTGGAAATGATTGCGGTGAATCATATTGTACCGGGTGTGGGTTACCGGATTGCCTGCGATAACGGCGTTTTTGCGTTTAGTGGCGACTCCACGTGTCACGATAACTTCTGGCTCAAACTCAACGAACGTCCGCGTCTGGATGTATTGGTGGTAGAGGCGGCATTTGCCAACCATGAAGAGGAGTTGAGTATTAAGGCCGGGCATTATACCCCCAAGTTGCTGGCCGCCGATCTGGCCAAATTGAAACACCAACCTGAAATCTACATTACTCATACCAAACCCGGTCAGGAAGACCTGATCGTGAATCAGTGCCAGGAAGCGATTCAGGGCAGGTCTGTGAATCGCTTATACGGCGGCGAACGATTTAAGCTATAATCCATCTTTTTTCCAGTTGGTGGGGACATTCGCTGAGCGAAATCGGTCACCCATAGCTACAGGATTCCGGGAACCGTTTTATGTTCGACAGTTTAAGCGAAAGACTTTCCAAAACCATCAAAACCCTGCGTGGGCAGGCACGTCTGTCAGATGACAATATTAAGGATACGTTGCGTGAAGTGCGCATGGCATTGTTGGAAGCCGATGTGGCGCTACCGGTCGTTAAAGCGTTTGTCGAACAGGTTCGTGAGAAAGCCGTTGGGCAAGAGGTAAAGCAAAGCCTGACGCCTGGTCAAACATTGATCAAATTGGTGCACTCAGAATTGATCACTTTGATGGGTGAAGCCTGTGAGGAGCTTAATCTCAAAGCCAGTCCGCCGGTGGTGATTCTCATGGCCGGCTTGCAAGGTGCAGGTAAGACCACCAGCGTGGCCAAATTGTCGCGCTGGCTCAAAGAACAAAAGAAGAAATCCGTTTTGGTCGCCAGTGCCGACATCTATCGTCCCGCGGCTATCGAGCAGCTGAAAACGCTGGCCGCTGAAGTGGGGGTGGACTTCTTCCCCAGCGATGTTTCCCAGACGCCCTTACAAATTGCTCAGGGAGTAATGAAGCAGGCGCAGATCCAATCTGCCGACGTGGTGATTGTGGACACGGCTGGACGCTTGCATGTGGACAACGAAATGATGCAGGAGATAAAAAGCCTGCACCAGCAGCTGCAGCCGGTAGAAACCCTGTTTGTAGTGGACAGTATGACCGGCCAAGATGCGGCAAATACTGCCAAGGCTTTTGATGATGCCTTGCCTTTGACGGGTGTCATTTTAACCAAAACGGACGGTGATGCTCGTGGGGGAGCGGCGCTTTCCATTCGCCACATAACGGGTAAGCCGATTAAGTTTCTGGGGGTTGGTGAGAAAACTGAAGCGCTGGAGCCGTTTTACCCCGATCGCGTGGCTTCGCGTATATTGGACATGGGGGACATCCTCAGTCTGATCGAGCAAGTCCAGCAAACCGTTGACCATAAACAAGCGGAAAGACTGGCGAAGAAAGTCAAAAGCGGCAAGGCTTTTGATCTGGAAGATTTTCGTTCCCAATTACAACAGATGCAGAATATGGGCGGGATTGCTTCCCTGATGGATAAGTTACCCGGTATGGGGCAAGTACCGCAGGCCGTTAAAAACCAGATGAATGATAAGCAAATGAAGCGTCTGGAGGCCATCATCAATTCCATGACTGTGCAGGAAAGGCGTTTCCCCCAGTTGATAAAAGGTTCACGCAAACGTCGTATTGCCACGGGGTCGGGCACCCAGGTGCAGGATGTGAATCGCTTGCTGAAGCAATTTACCCAAATGCAGAAAATGATGAAAAAAATGTCCAAGGGTGGCATGAGTAAAATGATGCGGGGTTTGAAGGGTAAAATGCCACCCGGTATGCCGTTTTAGGGCGACCTATAGATTTTTGGGGGTGTTCGGCAGTTTTTGTTGGCATTTTGTCCGGCTTTTGCTTAAAATAGCCCCCCTTTCAGCCCGGCTGCAGTGTTTTTCTGTGTCTGGGAATAACTTATTCATTTAATTAGGAAAGATAGTACATGGTAACCATTCGTTTATCTCGAGGTGGCGCAAAGAAACGACCATTTTATAGCATCGTGGTTGCCGACAGCCGCAAAAAACGCGACGGCCGCTTTATTGAGCGCCTCGGTTTTTTCAATCCTGTGGCGCAAGGTGCGGAAGAAACCCTGAGACTGGATCAAGACAGAGTGAATTATTGGTTGTCCCAGGGCGCCAAAGCAACTGATCGTGTTCGCAGCCTGATCAAGCAAAACGCTTCTGCCGCCTGATTCGAGGTTCTCCGTTAAAGCCGATTGGATGGCTGAAAACGATCACTTCATTGTTGTCGGAAAAATTTCCGCCCCCTTTGGTGTCAAGGGTTGGGTGAAAGTGCATTCTTACACGGAATTCACCGACGGCATTCTCGATTACTCACCATGGTGGATTAAGCGGGAAGGCCAATGGCAGCAACTGAAACTCGAAGCTGCCAAATTGCAGGGCAAATGGGTGGTGGCACACATTGAGGGTGTCATGGATCGCGACCAGGCTCAGTTACTGAAAGGTAGCGAGATTGGTGTTACCCGCGAGCAACTGCCTCCGCCTGAAGACGGAGAGTACTATTGGGTGGATTTAATCGGCCTGGAAGTGCGAAATTTGGATGATGTTTCCCTGGGCGTGGTGCGGCGCTTACTGGAAACCGGTGCCAATGATGTGTTGGTGGTGTACGCCAAAAATACGGATCCAGGCAGCCAAACGAGCCAGGAGTCGAGCCATCAGGAGCGACTGATTCCCTACGTACCCGAAGTGGTCGTAAAAGATGTAAACCTGGAGCAGGGTTATATCCGGGTAGATTGGGATACGGATTTTTAATAGGAAACGCTCATGCGTTCGACCATGTGTTTTAGACCATGCGTTTTGATGTAGTTACGCTGTTTCCGAATATGTTTGCCGGCGAAGGCGGGGTGATTAACCGGGCCTTCGATAAGCGCATTTTAGATTTGAATACGTGGAATCCTCGCGATTTCACCCAAGATCGCCATCGGACTGTGGATGATCGCCCATATGGTGGCGGGCCGGGCATGGTGATGCTGTTGGAGCCTATGCGCGCAGCCATACAGGCGGCAGTGGAGCAATCCACTGAAGTGCTACAGCAGGTGCCCCGAGTGATTCACTTGAGTCCGCAGGGACGCCGCCTGGATCAGAACGGTTTACGACATCTGGCCCGGTCGCCAAACTTGGTGCTGGTGTGCAGCCGCTACGAGGGCATGGATGAGCGATTGACCGCCTACATCGACGAGGAATGGTCCATCGGCGACTATGTTCTCAGCGGAGGTGAGTTAGCGGCCATGGTGTTAATTGACGGGGTGGCTCGCTTGTTGCCCGGGGTGTTGGGGGATGCGGGGTCTGCGCAACAGGATTCGTTTATGAACGGTCTGCTGGATTATCCACACTACACCCGGCCTGAAGTCGTTGACGGTATGGCAGTACCACCGGTGTTGCTTAGCGGTAATCATGAACAGATTGAGCGCTGGCGACAAAAACAGGCGCTGGGTAATACCTGGATAAAACGTCCGGAATTATTGCAAGATTTGAATTTGACCGATGAGCAGCAACAGTTGCTGGAAGAGTTCAAAGCAGAATATGAACAAAGTAAAAAAATTGGGTTATAATATCCACCAAATTTAACGGAGCAAGACATGAGCAATATCATCGATCAATTGGAAGCCGAGCAAATGAACCGGGAAATTCCCGAATTCAGCCCGGGCGACACTGTCGTGGTGCAAGTTAAAGTAATAGAAGGCACCCGGGAACGACTGCAGGCTTTTGAAGGCGTTGTTATCGCCAAGCGCAATCGCGGTCTAAATTCTGCGTTCACCGTACGCAAAATTTCTCACGGTGAAGGCGTGGAGCGTGTGTTCCAAACCTATAGCCCCAGTGTTCATGAAATCAAAGTGAAGCGTCGCGGTGACGTTCGCCGGGCAAAATTGTACTATTTGCGCGATCGTAGCGGTAAGTCCGCAAGAATTAAAGAAAAACTGAAAAGATAAGTTTTTCAGTGGGTTCGCAATTCCTGAAACGGAAGCTTCTAGCTTCCGTTTTTGTTTTGCGTTCCGTAATTGAGGCTGCTCAATGACTGATGTTGTTAGCAACAGCGATGCCAGTGTGGATGCGTTCCTGGATGCCCTGTGGATGGAACGCGGCTTGAGTGAAAATACTCTGGGCGCATATCGTTCGGATCTGCTGGCCTTAAGCCGCTGGCTGGACGAGAAGTACCAAAAAACCTTGCTGCAGGCACAGCAGAGCGAATTGTTGGAGTTCCTCGCGTTAAAGGTACAGCAAGGTGCCAAGCCCAGGACTACCGCCCGTTTGGTTTCCAGTATGAAACGCTATTTCCAGTATTGGGTACGGGAAAAACAATTACAACAGGATCCCAGTGACCATATTGATCCGCCCAAACTGGGACGGGATTTGCCCCAGTCATTATCTGAAGCTGAGGTGGAATCCTTGCTCTTGGCACCGGATTTACGTGAGCCCTTGGGAGTGAGGGATCGTTCCATGTTGGAGCTGCTTTATGCTACCGGGCTACGGGTTTCTGAGTTGGTTAACTTGAGCGTAAGTTCGGTGAATATGAACCAGGGTGTAGTAAGGACCTTGGGCAAGGGTTCCAAAGAGCGTTTGGTGCCTATGGGAGAGGATGCGATGACCTGGTTAAACCGTTACTATGAGCAAATTCGTCCCGGTTTGGCTAAAGGTCTGTTGTCGGAAACCCTATATTTAACCAAACGTGGTCAGGGGATGAGTCGGCAGGCTTTCTGGTACTTGATTAAGCGTTATGCCTTGCGCGTGGGTATTCGCAAACCATTATCACCACACACATTAAGGCATTGTTTTGCAACTCATTTGCTCAATCATGGCGCCGATTTACGAGCCGTACAAATGTTATTGGGACACAGCGATTTGTCCACAACTCAGATTTACACTCATGTGGCCAGAGAGCGTTTAAAAAGTCTGCACGCGCAACATCATCCGCGTGGCTGATGCTTTGAACCGAGGGGGAGGTGAGTATGCCGTCATTTGACTTTGTATCCGAAGTGGACCTGCACGAACTGAATAACGCAGTGGATCAGGCCAATCGTGAAGTGAATACTCGTTTTGACTTCAAAGGCACGGATTCCAAATTCCATGTGACTGAAAGTGAAGTGGTGCTGGAGTCTGGTTCAGAGTTTCAACTTCAGCAAATGATGGATATATTTCACAAAAAAATGGTCCAACGGGGATTGGATATTGGTAGTCTGGAGGAGAAAGACCCTCAGATTACCGGTAAACGGGCCAAACAGGTGGTTTTAGTGCGGCAGGGAATCGATAAAGATTTGGCCAGAAAAATCGTTAAGTTGATTAAGGATTCCAAGCTGAAAGTACAGTCGGCGATCCAGGGAGAGCAGGTTCGGGTCACCGGCAAGAAGAGAGACGATTTACAACAAATCATTGGTATGATTAAAGAGTCCAAGCTGGGACTGCCCATTCAAACCACAAATTTTCGAGATTAGTTGAGGCGTACATGAAAAAAACCTTATTGCTTGTTTTATTGTTAATTACAGGGCCGGTTTTTGCCGATGCCGAATTAGACAAAGTGCGGAAAAGCCTCCAAAGCTTGAATATCAAGTCCCAACCGGATAGCGTGACTAAAAGCAAAGTACCCGGTTTCTATGAAGTCGTGTATGGGGCTCAGGTGTTTTATATCACCGCTGATGCTAAGTATATGATTGAAGGGGATGTGTGGGATCTTAAACGTCGGGTCAATCTTACCGAAGAAAAACGGAATACCGGACGTGTTAAAGCCGTTTCCGCTTTGGATGAAAAATCCCTGTTGATTTTTGCTCCTAAGGAGAAAAAATACAGCATCACCGTATTTACTGATATCGATTGTGGTTATTGCCGTAAATTGCACAATCAAATGGCAGAGTACAACGATCTGGGTATCGAGATCCGCTATGCTGCCTACCCTCGTTCCGGTTTGCAAACAGAATCCTATTTTAAAGCGGTGGCCGTTTGGTGTGCGGTGGACAAACTTAAGGCTATGAATTTCGCTAAAGGCGGCGCCAAGTTAGCCCAATTGCAACAAATGACCCAGGTGGAAGGGGATACCTGTAAAAAATCCATAGAGCAGCACATGAGTGTGGCGCGAGAAGTGGGTGTCACTGGAACACCTACTATTGTCATGGAAGACGGTAGCGTATTACCTGGCTATGTACCCCCGGCGCGACTGTTACAGGAGCTGAGAAAACTGCGAAAAAGCTGACAGTATTTGTAGTCTAAAGACTATTGCACACTTTTTACCACTGTTTAATTATTTGATAACTAAGGCAATGGCCAATCTCTGTTGCAGAATAGGCTTTTGCTGAGCCAAGAGAGGCTAAAGTTTTTCCCGGACTGGAAGATACAATTAGGTCCGAGCATTATCGGGGGACAGTTATGAATAGAGTCAAAATTTACAGTACGGGAATATGTCCCATCTGTGATAAAACCAAACAGCTGCTTTCCAAATGGAAAATCAGCTACGAAGAGGTTCGCATCGACCAGGATCACGGCAGTTTGAAGGAAATGGCTGTGATTACCAAAGGAGCGCGAACGGTACCTCAAATCACCATAGACGGAAACTGGATTGGCGGATTCAGCGAACTGACCGAAATGCACATGGACGGTGATTTGGATCCGTTGATGGGCTAATCGCTACCCAACGTTTCGAAAAACGTCCAGAACCGGCAGCGGAATTGGAAACCATGCGGGCTGACGTCAGCGTCATCATCCCAAGCTATAATCGGGCTCATTGCATAGAGCGGGCTTTGTGCTCCGTGTTTGAGCAGAACAGTTTGCCCCAACAGGTGATTGTGGTGGATGATGGGTCCACTGACCGTACTCAAGCGTTGATCCGGCATAAGTATCCGCAAGTCAGGCTGATAAGCCAAAGCAACCGGGGGGTCAGTGCCGCCAGAAACGCGGGAATCGCGGCTGCGGATACAGAATTCATTGCGTTTCTGGATTCGGACGATGCCTGGTTGCCACACAAGCTGCAGCGGCAAGTGGCATGGATGCAGGATCATCCGGACTGCGTTTTTAGTCACACTGAGGAAATCTGGATACGTAATGGGGTTAGGGTGAATCCCATGAACAAACACCGTAAAAGCGGTGGTCTTATTTATTCCCACTGTCTGCCTTTGTGTGTTATCTCTCCCTCATCGGTTATAATTCGTCGAGTTCTATTGGAACAGGTGGGCGGATTCGATGAGACGCTTCCTGCTTGTGAGGACTATGACTTATGGTTGCGCATCTGCAGCCGGTTTCCGGTGGCTTTTTTGGAGGAACCCTTGCTGCTTAAATACGGTGGTCATGCGGATCAGTTGTCCCGAAAGTATTGGGGAATGGATCGCTACCGTATTACTGCGCTGATAAAAATGTTGGATAGCGGATGGCTGGATGCTGAAAACACTAAGCTGACCGTGGAGATGTTACGGAAAAAATGCCGAATTTTCATCAAAGGTGCCCGTAAACATAAAAATATCGAAGACATTGGTAAATACGAAGCCATTCTGTCCAGCTACGACTACGAGCCGGCACTGTAATTAGGGCCAAGCGAGCGTGCGTTCCGTCGCTTTAATCTCTTTAAACAATGAGTATTCGGGTTTTTCATGATTAATATCGTGGTGGCATTGCCCTGTGAGGCACAGCCTTTGGTTGAACACCTGGGATTGCACAACGTTTCTCTATCGGGGCCGTTTCGCTTATATACCAGTGAAGCGGTGAGTGTGCTGGTGAGCGGCGTGGGTCGGTTGCATGCGGCTGCCGCTACCGCGTATTTGCAGGCCTATTGCGGGGCAGATACGCAACACGCTTGGATTAATATGGGTATTGCCGGTCACCGCGAATACGAAGTGGGTCGAGGTTTTCTGGCTCATAAAGTCAGCGACAGTGACGGTGCAAGTTTTTTTCCAGGATTGAGTTTTGATTTTTCCGGGCAAACGGCAGCGGTGTTGAGTGTGGATCGGGCCGAGTGCGATTTTGAACAAGATGTCCTTTATGAGATGGAAGCGGCGGGGTTTTACGCAATTGCCTCGCGTTTTAGCAGTACTGAGTTGGTACACTGCTATAAGGTGGTATCCGATAATTCGGCTACAGGTACCGAAACTCTGGATAAGCAAACGGTGAAAGCATTGGTCCAAGGCCATCTCGGTATTGTCGATGAGTTGATCCGGCATTTGAGTGAGATGTTGGCGCATGTGGGCGAACCGGTTCAGGTACAACAGGATTACACGCGTATTGTTACTGCCGGGATTCATTTTACCGTGACACAAAAAGCACAATTAAGGGGTTTGCTGCGGCGGTGCCATGCTTTGGGTTTGGACGATTGTTGCCGCGCAGAGGCTTTAATTGAGACGCGTAGTGCCAAACAGATCTTCTCTGCTTTGCGTGATAATTTGCACCGCTACGGTTGTGCTTACTGATGTTCTCTTGTATTTATGTGGAACAATCTCTTGCCAACCATCCCTTGACACAGGGTATTCTGCAACGGTTTGAGGCCATACCTCACGTCGTCGTACAACGCTACGGCGAGGTGTTTAACCGTAAAGCACAGAATTTTCGCTTGCAAAAAAATAAACCCGCGTTGATTCTTGCACGCAAACATGAGCGCTTTGTGTTGCCCGCACCGCCCGGTTATGGATTTGGAGAGGGCGACAGTTATTATTTCTCGCATATGCTTAATTGCATCTATGATTGCCGTTATTGTTTTTTGCAAGGTATGTATCGCTCTGCTCATTATGTGTTATTTGTCAATTTTGAGGACTACCAGGAGGCTATCGAAACTATTTTGAGACAACCGGGGTCTGAGCAACGGTATTTCTATTCCGGTTATGATTGCGACAGTTTGGCGTTGGAGCCGGTTAGCGGTTTTGCGGCGGAGTTTATTCCCTGGTTTGCGCAGCGACCTCAGGCATGGTTTGAAGTGCGAACCAAAAGCACTCAAATAAGAAATATTCTATCTCAAAAGGTTTCAGCGAATTGTGTTCTGGCGTACAGTTTTACACCGGAAGATATCTGGAACGCCCTGGAGCATAAAGTTCCTGCATTGAACAAGCGCATTGATGCCTTGTTGCGTTTGCAGCAGCAGGGTTGGCGTGTGGCCTTGCGGTTTGAACCGGTGATTTATCAGGAAAACCTCCAAGCAGTCTATACGCAGTTGTATGAACGTATTTTCAGTGTTATTGATGCTGCCAAACTCCATTCCGTCAGTATTGGCATGTTTCGCGTTCCTCGGGACTATTTCAAGAACATGCAACGGCTGTATCCACAGGAAAAACTGTTTGCTCTGGATTTTTTACAGACTAACGGCTTGATATCCTATCCGCCGGAGCTGGAAACGCAAATGGTGTCACAACTGAAAAGTGGCTTATTGAATTATGTGAGTGCCGACAAGTTCTATCATTGTTCAATGGGGCAGGATTCTTAACCGCTAAGCCGAATTTATCAGGACTTGAAATGGAAACGTCAACACAGCGACAAACATTAGTCATAACCGGAGCCAGTTCAGGCATTGGTGCGGCGGTAGCGCAACGCCAGATTCAGGAAGGCTATAGCGTTATCGGGCTGGGGCGACATTGCGAAAGCCGGGAGCACTTTGATGCCGTAGCAGTGGATTTTTCTCGCCTTGAGGCTGTAGAACAAGGTGCTTTGGACATTGCCCGATCAGAAAGTGCCGGGCAAATATGTGCTCTGGTGTGCTGTGCCGGTGTGGGCCGATTTGGAGGGTTGGAGGAGTTTTCATTAAAGCAAATGCAGGAAATAATGCACGTGAATTTTATGGCGCACGCCGTGTTGCTAAAGCATCTGTTACCTGTGCTAAAGCGACGTCAACAAGGGCATTTGGTTGTGATTGGTTCGGAATCCGCCTTAAACGGCGGTAAAAACGGAGCGCTTTATTGCGCCAGCAAGTTCGCCTTACGGGGCTTGGTGCAGTCTCTGCGGGCAGAGTGTTCTGCTGCTAATGTCAACGTGACTTTGATTAATCCGGGAATGGTACGTTCCCCGTTTTTTGAAAACCTGGCTTTTGAGCCGGGTGATCACCCGGATAACTACATATTACCTGAGGATGTGGCTCACACTGTTGCTATGGTGTTATCGATGCGGCAGCATACGGTAGTCGACGAAATTAATATGAGTCCCCTTAAAAAAGTCGTTAAGAAAAAGTCTTAATGCAGCAATAAGAACCGATAATTACGAGGAAAAAACCAACATGTCAGCATCAGCATCCAAAAAAGTCATATTTGCCGCTTTGGCGGGAAATACGCTCATAGCGATAACCAAATTTATTGCTGCTGCCTACACCGGCAGCTCTGCGATGGTATCTGAAGGTATTCATTCCTTAGTGGATACGGGTAATCAGGGTTTGTTGTTGTATGGTATGAAACAGGCGCAAAAGCCGGCGGATGCACAGTTTCCCTTTGGACATGGTAAAGAAATATATTTTTGGTCCTTTGTGGTGGCCATTCTCATATTTGCCTTGGGAGCCGGTATTTCCATTTATGAGGGTGTGCATCATGTGTTGCATCCAGAGCCGATGAAAAATCCAATGATCAATTATATTGTCTTGGGTCTGGCTATTTTGTTTGAAGGGTGGGCTTGGTATTTTGCACTCAATGAGTTTAAAAAAGCCAAAGGCGGTTTGGGATATTTTGATGCAGTGCGCAAGGGTAAGGATCCAACCATGTTTGTAGTTTTGTTTGAAGATTCTGCAGCCATGCTGGGATTAATAATTGCCTTGGTGGGGATTTTTCTGGGCAATCATTTGGGGATGCCGGTGTTTGATGGGATCGCCTCCATTCTCATCGGTGTGGTGTTAGCCGCCACTGCAATTTGGCTGGCACACGAAACCAAGAGTTTACTCATAGGAGAAAGTGCCAATGTTCATGTGGTTCAGGGAATACGGGACATTGCTGAAAAATGTCATTTACAGAAACATGTCAATGAAGTTCTGACTATGCATATGGGGCCGGATTACATATTAGTGAATTTAAGTATGGATTTTACCGGTACCGCCGGGGCGAACGAAGTGGAAAAAGCGATCGCCGAATTGGATAGGCAGATCAAAACCGCTTTTCCCACCGTGAAGCGGGTATTTGTGGAGGCCGAGAAAAAGCCGGCAAATAAATCAGTGAGCAGTAGTTAGGGGAGGGGAAGACGAAAGCAACATCCCTGTTGCCAAGGAGGGTCAAGGGCAATCAGTGTGAGTGTTTAAGAGCTGATTTTCCCTTGTGGCTGTTCAAAGAAACCATGTCCAGGTTTTCACACTGGGGACATTTTGTGGTTCGATATTTGGCGATATGGAAAATGGTCCAAGCCAGAGGCAGTAATAGAAGTGGTAAGAAGCCGGTAAAAAACGTTACGCTGGCGGTACATAACCAAAACAGAAGGTCGACCATAAAACTGACTGCGCACTGGTTGATGGGTTCTCCCACGAAACCGCAGGAGGTACAAACACGGTGTTTCATAAAAATTACTCCAGAAAAAAATTTAACAACATAAGTATATCATTATAAACTGAATAAAAGTTTAATGAATTCTTAAGAACTCTTTATTTAGTGTGGCGACGATCTATATAAATACAATAAAAACAGTAATATGCCGTATTATCTTATTAAGACTAAGGAATTATTGCTATGACAATTGTCAATGCTTTTGCGCCCATTTTTGCCATCGCAATTGATAGATAAGCTTGTGTAACAAAAATTGACTTGGCTCAATGTCTGATTCATTGGCGGGGGCTATGGTTAAACCACCGGAGTTATAATAATTTTGTTACGTCAATTCAGTCGTCACTCCGGTTGAGTTTGAGGGCTTGGTTGTGCAGCAGTTGCCGAAGATTCCATTGTCGATACCGGCTTGGCTATTTGATAGCGAGTTGCATTCACAGCAGTGCTTGTTAAATGCCATGACCCTGGAAGGCTTGCTGGTGGAAGCCGGGGAACAGAATCTTATTCCAGGCACTACACTCACAGTTGTGTTTTATCTGAGCATTGCCGGAATCCGCCGTCGTTGTCAGGAGAACGTAGTGGTGGATGAAGTACATGGATGCCAGGCCGGTTTGCGATTTCAACGCTTTGATAATTGTCACTCCTGCAATGTTGAGAAATTGGTTCATTTCTCGAGAAATTCGCACTAACACTTCGCTGCATTGTATCCACTGAATCCAGAGCATTTTTCAGCGCTGGGGTTTCTGTATATAATGCACGCCATACAATGGCGATAAGGACAAAAACTCCAGTGAATATTGTTTGTCTTGGAAACGATAACTTCTGCCAAGCCTCAGCCATTCTCAATTAACGGGGCACATGAAATCCATTCTAACCGCTGTTGTCGTGCCCCTGCTGGGAAGTTTTCGGGATCTGGCACCAATTATTTTGGTGGTGGGCTTTTTTCAGTTAGTGGTATTGCGTCAACCGATTCCCAATATGTCGGAAATATTGCTGGGAACACTACTCGTGGCGATGGGGCTGGCCTTGTTTATTAAGGGCTTGGAATTGGGTTTGTTTCCCATTGGTGAATCTATGGCGTTTGCACTGGCTCGAAAAGGCAGTGTGTTCTGGTTGCTGGTGTTTGCGTTCTCCCTGGGATTTGGTACCACCGTTGCGGAACCGGCGCTGATTGCTGTAGCCAAGGAAGCGGCAAGTGTTGCCGCAGAAGCGGCAGTGATTAACAACGATGAGCCATCCCGAAACAGCTACGCCTTTGGCTTGCGCTTGACGGTTGCTATATCGGTGGGTCTGGCGATCTTGTTGGGTGTGTTGCGAATTCTCAAGGGTTGGCCGATTCATTATCTCATTGTTGGTGGATATATAGCCGTGGTCATTATGACCATGTTTGCGCCACCGGAGATTATCGGCATTGCCTATGACTCCGGTGGCGTCACCACATCCACTATCACGGTGCCGTTGGTTACCGCTTTAGGCGTGGGCTTGGCATCAAGCATTAAAGGCCGAAATCCCATGGTGGATGGATTTGGGCTCATTGCCTTCGCATCGCTATTACCGATGGTATTTGTGATGGGATATGGGATGGTCGTTTAGTGGATCTACTAAACACCATTGTCACTACCGTGTTGCAGACCGTCAAAGATGTGCTGCCGATTGCACTCATCATATTAGGAATGCAGCTTGCCGTGATTCGCAAACCCATCCCCCACTGGCGCCGGGTGTTGCTGGGATTTGTCTATGTGTTGATAGGGTTGGCGTTGTTTTTAGTGGGCTTGGAGCTGGCCTTGTTCCCCATTGGTAAAATCATGGCGCAGCAGCTTACCGATCCGGTGTTTATCACCGGTAAATTAGCTGCTCAGGCAAAGGATTTGCTCACCTGGGATTATATTTGGGTGTACATTTTTGCTTTCGCTATCGGGTTTTCTACAACCATTGCCGAACCTTCCTTGATCGCCGTGGCAATCAAAGCTAACCAGGTGTCCGGGGGGGCTATTGATGTCTGGGGATTGCGGGTGGCGGTAGGGTTCGGCGTCGCCATTGGCATTGCATTGGGGTCGTACCGGATTGTCACGGGAACCCCTTTGCATTATTTCATTATCGCGGGTTACGTGATTGTGTTGATACAAACAATTTATGCACCGCGCTTGATTATTGCTCTGGCCTACGATTCCGGCGGTGTGACCACATCGACGGTGACTGTACCCATTGTAACCGCATTGGGCCTGGGTCTGGCAGCTACCGTTCCGGGGCGAAGTCCTTTATTGGATGGATTTGGTTTGATTGCGTTCGCCAGTTTATTTCCCATGATTACCGTGATGGGGTATGCGCAGATCTCCGAGTGGCGGAGTGGGCGTAGTGCCGCCAAGAATGCTCATAAGACTGATATTGATGGAGGATGACCATGCATTTCAAATTGTTGATCGCTTTGGTTGATGACGATAAGTCGGATGCTGTTATGCAGGCAGCCCGAAAGGGTGGGGCGACAGGAGCCACTATAGTCAACCATGCCCGAGGCGAAGGTTTGTCTCCGGCAAAGACGTTTTTTGGTTTATCACTGGAGACTCAGCGGGATATGTTGTTGTTTTTGGTGGAGGAGCATCTCAGCCGACGGATTTTGGAGGATATAGCAAAAGTCGGAGGGTTTGATGAGCAGTCCGGTGCCGGGATTGCTTTTCAGATTAATGTGGAGGATGCAGTTGGTGTCTCCCATCAGGTTCAAAGTTTGAGCAAGACGGTGGAGGATGAGCTATGAGCACAAAAGAAGTTATTCGTGTTCGGGATGTTATGAAAACCCAGTTCGATCTGGTTGATGGCATGGATACCATTTCTCAAGCTTTGAAGAAGATGCAGCACGTGGATACCAAATGTTTAATGGTTAACCGGCGTCACGATAATGATGAATATGGAATGTTGTTATTGTCGGATATTGCCCGCAGGGTGCTGGCATGCAATTTATCTCCGGACCGCGTTAATGTCTATGAGATTATGGCTAAGCCCGTTGCCTTTGTTTGTCCGGATATGGACATAAAATACTGCGCTCGATTTTTAGATCGGTTTGAGCTGTCGCGGGCGCCGGTTATCGAGGCCAATAAGGTGATCGGAATTGTCAGTTTTACCGATTTAATCTTAAAAGGATTTTGCCGAGATATGTGAAGGCTATTTACCTTATGAATCCCCTTTGGTGCTTTGCAATTGTTTCAGAAGGCGGATATGTGATCGGGCCCAATGTTCGCCGGTTTCTTCAGGCGATGCCGGAGCGGAAGGTGCTGCGGGAACTGCGGTGGGAGGAGCCGATTTGTTCGGAGCCTTCTTTGTTGACGCTTTTTTAGGAGCGGCACTGAGATTTTCCAGTTTGGGTTGAATCGAGTCCATAACACGGCTGGGTTCCCGTGTCGGTGCGTGTGTGCCGGGTGCCCGTAAATGGGCGGCAAAGGCCATTAACATAATGCCGCAGAGTTCCAAAAGAATGGAGCGTGTAATCAGAAAATAAAACTCCGATTGCAGTGCGGGCCATCCCGTTACTTTTTCCAACTGGGTGAAAAAATCCGAGGAACTCTGTTTGCGTTGGTTCTGTAGTTGGAATAGTTTTTCGTTTAGGCTAATTTTTTTGATTTCCAAATCCGTGGCACGATTGAGAGAGTCCTGTCCCAGTTCACGGCTGTTGGCGTAAACAGATTTGCTTTGTTTTTCGGCGTTGAATCGGTAACCGGCAATGACGTTATCCAGACTGGCGATTTGCGCCTTGATGGACTCAATTTGTGTATCCAATGCGGTGGCTTGATTGTTGCCCGATTGTAATGCAGCCTTTTGTGCCAGGGTCATGACGCCGATGCTGAACAGGAACAAAATGCAACCCATAGCAAATAACATGGAGCGCCAGTACAGTTTTTTTGAACTCAGCGCAGCTGCTGCGATAAAGCAGATGGATTCTGTGATTTGAAAAATAATACCGGCGGCGATGAAGACCCGTTTGGAGGTGTCGTCTCCGGCGAAATGCAGCATGCCTTCAATGAGGTACCACCCGGACACGGCCATCGCACAAAATCCCACCAGAAACACAGCCGTTTGTGTCACCTGTGTGCGGACAGTAGACATGTGTGGGTATGTGGCACTGTAGTTCATTAGAAAAATCTCACTTTAGGATTTACGACGTCGGCCGGTTTTCAGGCGTTCTATTTGGGTTAAGGTTTGCTCCAGATCACGGTCACTCATGCTGCTGAGGACATGGATGCCTGCCCTGACAATTTCACTCTTGGTGCTGCGTGCAGTCAATGCCGGGTCGCGGTCACGGATTTTTTCAATCAGACGGCAATCGGAAACCGGCATGGAGAATGTTTCACGCACCAATTTATCCGCAGCCGGTTTTACTTTTTTCCCGTCAGATATCGCCATGAGTCGCCCTGTGGAATGGGGGGGACCGTTGTTCCCCTAGGTTTCTTTGTTTTACAATTTTGTTATTGCTGTTTCGTTATTACGAGTTGTTGCAGAATTAAGTACAGACATACCGTAATAACCGTATGTACTATTATTGCTAAAACCTGGGTTCGGATCAACCATTGTTACAGGGAAAGACGTAGGAAAACAAGGGATATTGGAGGCCAAAGAATTCGAGTAAAATGCACCACAAAAAAAAGCCCGGAGTTAAAGTGGTTCCGGGCTGGGCTTACTACAGACAGAAATCGTTTTTATGGGGTTATTGGCCCTACACTAGTTTTGTGAGTTTAGGGTTTTTATATGTTGAGATCATTAGTAGGTTAAATGTGCGGGGCTACACTCTGTGATGGATTTCCTCAATGAGGTGTTGCGGTGCAGAACCCCACGAGGCAGCAATCCAAAAATCCACTTGCGTCTCTTCGTTCATCCTTTTTTCTTAGATACTAACTAATGGCTATCAATCCATCTAAGTGGCGAGTCACTGTGAAGGCAGTCTAACCGCTGTAGGCAGACTATCGTAACTGTTCGAAAGGATAGTGTTTGTAAATATAATGTAGGTCCTTATGGATTATATGTAAAAAGTATATAAACTTTGGTGGCTTGTTTCGCAATGGGGGGGGAATGTGCCACAATAGGGAAGCATGAGGGTAAACCGGAACTCGGAAGCGGGATCTTCCGGTTCCACTGTTAAAATCTGTGGGAGATTTAGTAATGGTAACGTGGGTGGTATTTTTAAGTCTGGGTTTGTTGGTGGGTATGGCCGCGGGTGTTTACTTTGGACAAATGGACATATTCAGGCGCCGACAACGGGAAGAGCTCAAGGCGCGCCTGGAAAACGCTGAAAATGAATTGTCCCGCTATAAGATGGAAGTGACTGAGCACTTTTTGGTGACTGCCTCGCTGGTAAATTCCATGACGGAAAGCTACCAGGCAGTTCATGAACATTTGGCGAAAGGTGCGAATCGCTTATGCGACAGTACGGTCAATGTGAATCGCCTGAACGTGACTTCAAAACGGCAATTGGACGAACTGCAGGTGGAAAGAACGGCACAGCGGGTCACAGAAGACGCGGAACCGTTAATTGCTCAATCCGTGGACAGTTCTGCGAATCGGGGGGCGGGCGACACGGAATTGGATAGCGAAGCTGTGCAAAATGTAGCCACGACCACTTCTGGGCCTGAAACCGGCGACTCTGTCAGCGAACAACCCAAACGGACCGGCGAGGAATCTCCCAGGAAGCCGACCCATCGTACCACCCAGTCCAAAGTAGCTTCTGTGGACAATGGGCGTAGCCCTGCTGTGGAAAAAGCAAGCTTACACCAGATTCCTGTACCTCCGGATGTGGTTCCCGAGCCGACCGGAGTCAAACCACAGGAAACCGTAGCGGATTTATTGACCGAGGCAGAGGGTACTGCAGGAGTCCCTTCAGGTGAAACTCCATCCTCACTTCAGGATATAGTGGAGCCGCCTTCTACACCTGAAGCCCTTTCCCTGGAGGACGATGAGCCTCCCACTCGAACTGTGCACTAACCCCAATCCAACCCCGAACCGGTCCCCCTGGTTCGGGGTCACTATAGGATGCTGACCTCGAGTCTCGGTTGCACTATCCTTTAAGAGAGAGGCGGATTCCGTGCTCATGAGGATGAATCGCCGGTTCTTATGCAATGATGGTTCTTGTGAAAAACAGGTCTAAAGCGACAATCAGAATCAATAAAGGAAGGCCATGGCTGTAGTTAAAGAATTACCTGCGCGCTTATTGTATACCTCTTGTGATCTTAAACAGTTGAAGTTTTCCAACACGGACCAGTTGTTGTGCGCGGATGAAGCTTTATTGGGGCAGAGTCGTGCCTTGGAAGCCATGCAGTTTGGGGTTGAGATCAACAAGGATGGTTATAATTTGTTTGTTCATGGGCCTTCCGGGGTGGGCAAAGCCACACTGGTTAATCAGTTTTTGGCACAATATGGCCCATCGCAATCGGCTTCACCCGATTGGTGTTACGTCAATAATTTTTCTCAAACCAACAAACCTTCGTGCCTTAGTTTGCCGGCGGGGCAAGCAATACAACTAAAGAGCGACATGCTCGATCTGGTTAAAGAGCTGCAACATGCCATACCCAATGTATTTGAAACTGAGGAATATCATTCTCAAGTTCAATTGACCGAAGAGAAATTCATTAGCAAACGCGAACGTGCCATTTCCTCTTTGGAAAAAGAAGCCACTCGCTTGAAAATCAAACTGGTGCGTACTCGTACCGGTTTTACGTTGGCACCGGTGAAAGGGGAGAAAGTTATTTCACCTGAGGAATTTCAGCTCTTACCGGATTCGGAGAAGGCGCAATATGAGAAAGGCGTCAGTACACTGCAAGAGAAAATTTCCTATTTGGTGGCGCAGGATCCCAGATTACAACGGGAATTGCGGGCAGAGTTGGGTGAACTGAATAAAAAGACCGTGACTCCGGTCATCAGCCATTTAATTGATGAATTGATTCAACGATATGTCCAGTTACCGCAAGTGGTTCAATACCTGACTCAGGTTCAGCAGGACATAATAGAAAATGTGGCAGATTTCAGTCGCCAGGATGATGAGCGTAATCCGTTGCGACCGCAAACGGAAATGTTTTCACCCTATCGTCGTTATGCCATCAATGTATTGGTGGATAACCAAGGGGGCGAAGGGGCGCCCATTATTTATGAGGATAATCCGACATACCAGAATCTCATTGGTCGAGTGGAGCACTACGCACAGTTTGGCACCTTAATGTCGGATTTTATGCAGATAAAGCCCGGTGCATTGCACAAAGCCAATGGCGGCTATTTGATTTTGGAGGCCCGTAAGGTATTAAGTGAGCCTTTTGCCTGGGAAGGACTCAAGCGAGCCTTGCGCGCCAAGGAGATTCGAATTCAGGCTCTGGGAGAAATGTACGGCATTCTCAATACCGTATCCGTAGAACCGCAAACCATACCCTTGGATGTGAAAGTGGTGTTGCTGGGGGATCGGATGTATTACTACCTGCTGCAAAGTTACGATCCGGACTTTGACGAGCTGTTTAAAGTGGCGGTGGATTTTGATGTGAGCATTCAGCGTACTGAGGAGAATCTGTCTTCCTACGCACAATTAATCGCTAATTTAGCTAGGAAACAGCAGCTCAAGGCCTTTAATAAAAAAGCCGTGGCTCGTTTGATCGAGCAGGCATCGAGAAATATCGAGGATTCCACTAAGTTGTCTACCCATATGGGAAGTATGTCCGATTTGTTATGCGAAGCGGATTACTATGCCAGAAAGGAGGAGGCCAAAGTGGTTTCGGACGTACACGTACAAAAGGCGCTCGATCAAAAGACTCGCCGTTCCGACCGCTATCGAAAAGCCATCTGGGATGAAATCCAATCCGGCACTATCAAAATTAAAACGCAAGGTGAAAGGATTGGTTGCGTCAATGGATTGTCCGTGATCCATTTAGGCGATTTTGTATTTGGGCAACCCGCACTGATTTCAGCTTCGGTACATATGGGAGACGGCCACATCATTGATATTGAACGCGAAGTGGAGTTGGGCGGCGCAATCCACTCCAAAGGGGTGCTCATCCTCAGTGCGTATATTTCCGGGCGTTATGCCAGAACTCAACCCCTGGCACTATCTGCCAGTATTGCGTTCGAACAATCTTATGGAATGGTGGATGGAGACAGCGCCTCGGTGGCGGAATTGTGTGCCCTGCTGTCGGCTATTGCGGAGTTACCTTTGAAACATAGTCTTGCGGTTACCGGCTCGGTGAATCAGCAGGGCGAGGTGCAGGCCATTGGTGGTGTTAATGAAAAAATTGAAGGATTCTTTGATGTTTGCCAACTGGGCGGATTGTCCGGTGATCAGGGCGTGCTGATACCCAAAAGTAATGTAAGCCATTTGATGTTAAGGCAAGACGTCATCGCAGCGGTCAAAGCCGGGCAGTTTCATGTGTATGCGGTGGAGAGCGTTGATGAGGCTTTGACGCTGTTATCCGGGCAAAAAGCCGGCGTCATGGGGAAAGATGGTATGTTTACCAAAGGTTCGGCCAATCGTAAGATCCAGGATAAGCTCAATGAATTTTCTCGTTTAAAGCAGGATCTTTCAAAGTAATTCGAATCAGCGGCACCTTATTTATCAGGTCGTACGAATGGGAACGCGAGATACATACGTGCCTGGGAACTTGGGATAGGATCTAATTATTTCCGGGAATGGTAAAATAAAAAGTCGCGCCCTTGTTCACTTCCCCTTCCGCCCAAACTTTGCCGCCATGTCGATGTACAATGCGGGCTACCGTTGCCAGTCCGATTCCATTGCCTTCAAAGTCATCGGAGCGGTGCAATCTTTGGAATGCTGAAAACAGTTTGTCCACGTATTGCATATTAAATCCGGCTCCATTGTCGCGGATAAAATATACTGTGTCTCCGTTCAGCCGGCTCTGGTTAAACTCAATGTGGGTAATCGGTTCGCGGCTGGTGTATTTCCAAGCATTATTAAGCAGATTGTCCAAAACAACACGCAATAAACCTTCATCGCCCTGGGTTAGCATATTTGGCGCGATGTTTACCTCGGCCTGACGTTGTGGTGCTTCTGCTGTGAGTTTGGCGCAAATTTCCTCACCTATTCTACTCAGGTTTACACTGGTGTTTTTCATATTGCTGCGTGTTAAGCGCGACAGCTGCAGCAGATCATCTATGAGCGCAGACATGCGTTGTGCTGCGGCGCGCACGCGGTTGAGGTAGTCCGACGCCGTGTCATCAAAACTGTGGCTGTAGTCCTCCAAAAGGGCTTGGCTGAAACCATCAATGGAGCGTAATGGGGCTCGCAAGTCGTGGGATACTGAATAGGAAAATGCCTCCAGTTCTTTATTCAGATGCGTTAGGGCATCGGTGCGTTTGGCTACCAGTTCCTCCAGGTGTTGGCGATAAACTTTCAATTCCTGTTCGTTGTTAATTCGCTCGGTGATGTCTTGCGCTATGGAGGTAACCCCTATGATTTGGCCGTTATCGGCCACCAGCGGGGTGTTATACCATTCGCAAGTAATGTAAGCACCGGATTTGGTGATATTGCGGTTAGTGCTGCGTTCTCCGCCTCTACTGGACAGCAAATCCTGCCAGACCGCGTCAATGGCAGGAATAGTGGCCGCATCCAGAATCAGACTGTTTGCGTGCCGACCGACAGCTTCTTGTTTGTTATAGCCAAAGATTTTTTCAGCAGCCGGATTCCAATCCAGCACTCTAAAGTTTGTATCCCACTCGATTACGGCCAACGGCGTTTGTGCGACATGTAATTGCAGTTTTTGTTGTGACTGGTTTTTTGCTTCGATCGCCTGTTTGTGCTCGGTGATATCATTATAGGTGCCCAATACCCCAATAATATTGCCGTCTATATCCGTGAGAGGGATTTTGCTGGTGTCCAACCAAATGGTTTTGCCCCTATTGTTTATGGAATGTTCCACGTTCAGTCGGGGTTGTTTGGATTGCATCACATCCTGATCTTCTTTTTGCAGATTTTTGGCTACATTTTTAGAGACCAGGTCGTAATCGTTTTTGCCAAAGATATCCTCTGCCGATTTCAGGCCGGTATCCAAAGCAAAAATTTTATTACAACCCAGGTAACGCGAACTTTGGTCTTTCCAATATACCCTCGTAGGAATGGTGTCCAAAACCAGTTGCAGCATATTTCTGGACTCTTGCAACTCCACCTCAAATTGTTTGCGTTCGGTAATATCCGATACTGTGCCTCGCATATGACTGGGTGAACCATCGTCATGGAAATAAACTTCACCCTGGCCGGCCAGCCAGCGATGTCGAGCTTGTGAAGACTTCAAGCGGTGTTGTACCGAGAATGTGGTGCCCAGGTTTAAAGATTTTTCAAAGGCTCGGCGTACGTCCGGTACATCATCCTCATGGATGTGTGCCGCATATTCCTCGAAGGATTTTAGAGAGTCAAAGCTGGATACACCAAACAATGCCGCAGAGTTACCGGACCACTTCATGGTGTCACTGGCCGCTTGCCATTCCCAGGTGCCTACGTTTGATGCTTTCAATGCCAGACGCAAATGTTCTTCGCTGAATACTAAGGCCTGTTCGGCTTTAAGCCGCTCGATTTCAGAGCCGGCACGATTAGCGACGATGCGTAAGATTGAACCCAATAATTCCACATGCTGCAAGGGCTTGGTGTCCATGAGCACAAATATGCCAAATAAGGCTCCGCTGGAATCACTCAGGGGAATGCCTACGTAGCTATCTACTCCCCATTGTTGCAGGATCAGATCTTGCGGAAACAGTTGCTGAACTCCGGAATGGTATGCACAGAGCTCTCCTTCCATTACTTGTGCGCAAGGTGTGCCGGGTAACTGGTATTCAAAATTGGGAAGTACCCCGCTTTTGGAATAGGCGGCGATGCTTACCACGTCCATATCATTCTTGAGCTTGCCGATGAAGGCGTATTCTATGTCAAAAGTTTTCACAATATTGGCGACGATGCCACGAAAGAAAGCGTCCCCTGTGGCTGATGATATGCCAACGGCGATATTGCGTAAGGATTCTTCGGCGTATTGGCGTTCGCGTATCTCCAGTTGTATCTGGTTAACGTAACGAGCATTGGCCAAAGCCAGACCGACGGTCTTGCCAATGTGGGTCAGGGTGACATTTTCCTGCTCGGTAATGCTTTGTTTGTTTTTGAACAACAAGGTCATAGTGCCAATGATATGGGACTGAAACAACAGGGGAACCGAATAACAGGATTGAAATCCGGCCGCGCTCAAATGATTTTTGATCTCCTGGTCCAACCGTGTTTCAGCGCTCAGATCTCTAATATTGGTGATGGTTTTATTAATCGCTGTAATACCGCTGATACTGCCTTGTAAGGGTAAGTGGTGTCCGGGTTTGTAGTTAAACTCTCCCATGCCTTTGGAGAATATCAATTCCATGGATTCCGATAGTTCGTCCACAATAAAGAACGCGATGGAAGAGCAAAACTTGTAGTCACAAATGGCTTCCACGGCTTCTTTGGCAACTGTTTGTGTGTCCAGACAACGGTATACATGGTCGGCGATGTCGATAATTGTTGCCAGGGAGCGGTTTTTTTGTTCCAAATCCGATTGCGACAGCAATAATTTACTTTTAGCTGTTTTTTGTTCTGTAATATCGGTCCCCACCAACAAGGCGGCAGTGATGCCTTGGGCTTCCCGAACGGGTGTAAAGCGTAAAACATGGCTGCGGGTTTGATCAGTATGGGTGAGATCTGCCTCGAATGAGCTTGTGGAACCCTCAAATGTATGGTCTATTGCCCGTTGAATGGGGGCGTGGAAGTGCTCGTCGTATTGGGAAAAGATACTGCTGCCTATGGCACCATGGTTACCGTCGGGTTCCCGGTTAGTAAATGTAATGGTGCCTGTACGGTCCAGCATAGTGATGGTGTCCGGGACATTTTCCGCCAATGAACGCCATTTTTTTTCGGATTCGCGCAATGATCGGTCTATCAGCTTCCTGTCGCTGATGTCCTGAATAAATGCCAGGATACGATCTTCACCGTCGAGTTTTGCACGTTTGAGATTGATTTCAACCCAGAGGACTTTGCCGGATTGGGTTTTGGAGCACCACTCGAATATCTGGGCTCCGTATTGAAATGCCAGCAAGATTTTTTGCAGTAGCTGCTCTTCAGTATAGGGAGGGTTGCTGCACAGTTTGCGTAATGAGAGTTGTTCCAGGTTTTCGCCGCTGTAACCAAACATTTCGCTAAAACGTGCGTTACAGTCCAAAACGGCACCGGTTTCACTTTCGTGGACCAAAATGGCATCATTGGACGCATTGAAGATGGCCCGGAAATAGTTTTCAGAAGAATTCAAATTACCGTCCTGCTCAATTCCTCGTCGCGTTTTCTTTTTTCCGGGTGCTTTCGTTATCGTGCCCATATGATATTGTCGGTCAGGTGGATGATTACGAAGAACAAACGGTGATAACAGTGAGGACGCCGTTCCACATCCTTGAACTTTATGTTTCTCCTGCTCAGCTGCGCTCATGTCGATTTACCGGAGCATGGCGGTATACGCTGACTGCATAGACGTCTTGACTAACTATATTACAAAAATGCATAGCGCGCTATTTTGGAATTGCTACGCTATTATAAACGGCTCTTATTAGGTGAAAAAAATTTTGGATGAAATCAGCTATTCTGTATGCAGGAAGTTAGTACCGCCAGGAAAAACATCATATAATCAATCGGCTTGGTCTATTTATTAGTTTTCTATGAACAGTCTTTTTGCAACTGTGTTGGTGGTCGTCTGGCTGTTGGGGCTGGGGTACAGCGTCAACGCCATCATGACAGCACGTACGGCCCAAGGGGCTATTGCCTGGGCTGTATCTTTGGTGACCTTACCCATTATTTCTTTGCCATTGTATTGGATTTTTGGGCAAAGGAAGTTCTACGGTTATGTGTATTCACGTCGCGCCGGCGATCTTAAAATCAATCAAATTGCAGCAGATCTTTCCCTCAAGTATTTAAATAGAAAGGCAACATTACCGGACCGAAGCGCCAAATATCAGGTATTGGAAAAACTCGCATCCATGCCTTTCACCACCATGAACTCGGTTGAATTACTGATCGACGGTGAGCAATCCTTTAATGCTATTTTCGCAGCTATGGATAAAGCTAAGGATTACATCGTGTTGCAGTTTTATATTGTTCAGGACGGCAAACTGGGAGAGCGTTTAAAACAAAAGCTCATCAGCAAAGCGGCTGCGGGTGTGCGTATTTATTTTTTATTCGATGGCGTGGGCAGTTACGGATTATCTTCTGCATTTGTGTCGCAACTGACACAGCACGGTGTGCAAATTCGTCCCTTCAAAACCTTGAAAGGACCCAGTAAGCGGTTTCAGATCAATTTCCGAAATCATCGCAAAGTGGTCATTGTGGATGGAAAAGTCGCATTTGTGGGCGGTTTTAATCTAGGTGATGAGTACCTGGGACAATCCAAAACTCTGGGGCAGTGGCGGGATACGGAGGTTATGCTGCAAGGTCCTTCCGTGCAATGCGTGCAACTGGCCTTTTTGGAAGATTGGTATTGGGCCGATGGGTCGGTACCTGAGTTCAACTGGCAGGCGGAATCCACTCGACAACATCATCGGGCTTTGATTATGCCTACCGGACCCGCAGATCTGTTGGATACTTGCGGGTTGTTTTTTGTACATGTGATTAACTGTGCACGTAAAACTTTATGGATTATTAGTCCGTATTTTGTCCCGGACCAACAAGTCACAGGTGCCTTGCAGGTCGCCGCCTTGCGGGGTGTGGACGTGCGTATAATGTTACCTGAAAAGTCCGATAATCCACTGGTTGATCTTGCCGCCATGAGTTACATGGAGGAACTTATGCGTTCGGGGGTTGAGTTCTATCGATACCACAAGGGTTTTTTACATCAAAAAGTCTTATTGGTGGACCAGGAAATGGCGGTGGTGGGAACGGCGAATTTGGATAATCGTTCTTTTCGTTTAAACTTTGAATTGAACGTTGTTGTTGTTGAAGAAGACTTTGCAATCCGGGTGGAAAACATGATTCAAGATGACCTGAAGCATTGTCGATTGCAACAGGAGCAGGATTGGGAACGTCGAAGTTCGCTGATTAAATTTTTATCCAAAGCGGCACGGCTGATGGCGCCGGTTTTGTGACCTTCACTAATGCACCGTGGAATCTACGCTCTGTTCTGAGACTACAGATTCTGTATCTACAGATTCTGTAGCAACCAGGTCCGGGGCAGAAGCCGGTGCCGTGGTGAAATAGAAAGTGGCACCGCAGTTGGGTTCCGCTTGGGCCCATACCTTACCGCCGTGGCGATGTACGATTCGGGCAACAGAGGCCAGGCCGATCCCGGAACCGGGGTATTCCTTTGAATTGTGAAGTCTTTCAAATGCAGAGAATAATTTCTTCACATAACGCATGTCGAATCCAATTCCGTTGTCGCGTACGTAGTACTGACGTTCATCATTGTTATGGTGACAACCGAATTCGATATAGGGTTGTTGCTTATCACTACTGTATTTGAAGGCATTATCGATCAGGTTTTGCAGCACAATGTGCAGCAGTCTCGGATCTCCCTGTGCTGGAATTCCTGGTGAAACAACTGCATGGAAGGGTTTGTCCGGATAGTTTTGTTTGAGTTCATTAATGACACTGGAGGCCAGTGCGGACAGATCCACGCTGCGGATATGAAGTTTTTCACTGGACAGGCGTGATAGTGACAAAATATCGTCAATAAGACGCGACATGCGTTGGGCGCCACCGCGAATACGGTTTAAACAATCCTTACCATTGTCGTCCAATGAGTCACTATAGTCTTCCAGGAGAATTTGGCTAAAGCCGTCTATGCTACGCAGCGGGGAACGTAAGTCATGGGATACGGAATAACTGAATGCCTCCAGTTCCTTGTTGGCAGCTTGTAGACGTGCGGTGCGTTCGGATACCAGGTCCTCCAAATGTTCTTTATGCCGTCGGATTTCCTCTTCGTTTTTCTTCCGTTCCCTAATGTCTCGTAGTATGGCGAAACCGGCCGGCTGTCCTTGCCAACTGGTGACAGCTACGGTCATGTCGAAGGGGATTTCCTTTCCTTTCTTGGTAATAAATGCGGTCTCATAGTGATCGGGTTGCTGGTGATGGTAAATCCGGTTCTTGGCTCGGGTTGCAATTTCTTGATACAAACGTGGCGGGACCACATCTTTGATGCCCGTGCCTATAAAATCTTCGATGCTGTCGTATTCAAGCATTTCGATAATGCGTTTGTTGGCAAACACATGCCGGCCATTCAAATTCACCAGAATACCGTCATTGGCGTTTTCGGTGAGCAAACGAAAATTTTGCTCGCTTTCCTGTAATCGTGTTTCCGTCATTTTTCTGACGCTGATGTCGGTGGCAATAAAACAGACACCACTGGCGTTGCCGTTCTCATCGATGATGCAAAAACGACTGCCGAGTAAGGTGGTTTCTCGACCATTATGGGCGAAGGTATGTTCGGTTTCCAGAGGTTCGCAGGATCGTAAAACGTCACGATCAATGTTTTCAAATTCCGTTGCGATAGGTTGAGAAAAAATTTCCCGGTGCTCTTTCCCGGTTAGTTCCCGGTCGCCGCTGCCGGCCCAATGTTGAAATTTATCGTTGACCAGGACATAACGTCCATCAGCGTCGACGGTGTAAATAAAAACCGGAGATTGATCTACAATGTTTTGCAGTAAGGTTTCATGGGAAATCGTGGAGGCGGGTAAGGAATTGTGGTCTGACTCACGTAATCGCCGCAGTAATAAAATACCCGTGCCCACCCAAAGCAGCCCAAGCCCTAGGGTCACTACCTCATTAATCACATGGGAGCGGGTATAGCCGAACAAGCCAATTATAATGGCAAATTGTGCGACCAACAGCCATTTGTCGGATGGCAATTTTAGCTTTTCTCCCGTGTGCATCTCTATAACCTCTTTCGCTAGGCTCGTATGATAGCCGACACCCCTTCCGGTTTAAAGGGTATGCGTTTGTACGATTCCATATTGCTTAAGTATTGGTTTAAGTTTCTGATTTACAGCGGCAAGCAGCGTCGGCTTTTTGGTATAGCAGCGTAAACCACCAGTGTAACAGGCGGTTTGAGCTCACCAAGAACGGAGCAAATAGTAACAACATATAAACCCACCTACGCGATACCTTTACGGGGCTTGTGGAGTCCAACCAGTTTTGTTTGAGCGCCAGTTTTTCCAAGGTGGCCAGACCTATGGATAGGGGTAAGACGGAGGCCAGACGCAGGCGAAAACAGGATTTGGGTATATCCAGGCAGTAGGTTTGGCCATCGCGGTACCAGGATAGGGCGATGCTCAACCAGTGCCGCAAAAGAGGTTGTGCCGAATTTGAATTTTCCGTATGTAAAAGTTGTTGCGAACTCAGGCCGTAGGTGTTTAGTTGGTCTTGCGGCAAATAACAGCGACCTAAACGCAAATCCTCCGGGACGTCTCGCAATATATTGGTGAGTTGCAAGGCTTTGCCGTAGTTAACTCCCAGACGAACGTAGTGTTGTTCCGACCACCGGTTGAGTGCGGAATAGTGGGCTATGGAGATCCGGGTCCAGAAATCGCCCACGCAGCCAGCAACCAGATAGGTATATCGATCCAGGTCTTTAGCGGTCTGTAAGCAGCTGATGTTATGTGCTTGGATTTGGAATGTATTTAAGTCTAAAACCATTCCTGAGGTAAGGGTTTGTACCACGGTGGCGACTTTTTGTCGGTCTGCCTCCGGTAGGGAGTCAAACAGCGTGTACACCTGCTGTAGGTGGGCCAGTAGCTGGGTTTCTCCCTCAGAGTTGCCATTATTGTGCGGTGATTGATCCGTGTCTGCTGCGGTCGTATCCCTAATTAGCTCCTGCAATGAATTGGAGAATTCCGGATCCTTAGGTTGGTCCAGGCCTTGTTGAATTCGCTCGATGTAGCGCAGGCGCTTGTGGTGGGGTAGTAAATCAGTGTCAGCCACGGTATCCGCGGCGCGGGCCAACAGGTAAGCGACGGAGACAGGCTCTCGCAGGCCGATGGGTAGTGCGCGCAAAGTGAGATAGAAGCTGCGGGAGACTTGTTTCAGTAGTTCGCTCAGGAGGTAAGCTTTGTCAGCAGGGGCTGCGGTCATAGGCCCCATGATGCAACATTTTATTCAGTGATGGCAATGCGTTATATTAACCATTAAAATAATATGGCATTATTCGACTTTTGTCGGAAAAACCTGCACACTTGCAGTAGAACGATAACAATGAAGTCTAAAGAAAAAATATGTTTCCACTTCACGATGATAATCCAACCACAATAAAACCCATTGTCACTATAGTTCTCATAGTGATCTGTATCCTCGTTTGGCTGGCGACTATGGGGCAATTGCAAACATCGGTGCTTTCACTCGGCGCGATCCCCGCAGTGATTACCGGTGAAAAACAGCTGGCACCGGAGTTCTATTTGGTTCCATCCTGGATGACCGTGGTAACGTCCATGTTCATGCATGGCGGTTGGATGCATTTGATTGGAAATATGCTGTATTTATGGATTTTTGGCAACAACGTTGAAGATTCCATGGGGCACACGAAGTTTTTGGTTTTTTATATCACCTGCGGATTGATTGCGTTACTGGCGCATATGGTTGGTGATACGGGGTCCACTGTTCCCATGGTGGGGGCCAGCGGCGCCATATCCGGGGTATTGGGCGCTTATCTGTTGTTGTACCCGCACGCGCGAGTCCTGGTGGCCGTGCCCATTGTCATCATTATTACTTTACGATTACCCGCAGGGATAGTGTTGGCTTTTTGGTTTGTGTTGCAAATTTTCAATTCCGTATTGGCCAATGGCAGCCCGGACTCGGGCGTGGCTTGGGGGGCGCATATAGGAGGGTTCGTGGCCGGAATGATTTTGATCCCGTTCTTTAAGGATTCATCCCACCGTTTGTTTACCCCGAAACACTAGCGCTCAGCTGTCCGCAGGCTGATTTTAATTACTAAACAGAATATGTGGAAAAAGTTGAGAATATCTCAATTTTCAGGAGTATTGTCAGGGTTATTGAAATAAAATTCTTGGCTTTTTTGTTAACTGTAAAATACTTTTCTATAATTAGCAGTAGCCAAACAATCGCAAGTGTGTCTTATAATTTAACATTTTCACCAATGTTGACTGTGTCATAATAATTCACAGTATTGGCGATTAGTACGGCTTAAATTTTGCTGTATAACAATCAAGAGACAGTTTATTCCGCGTTTGTCACAATTGGGTTATGACGCGAATAACAATTTACGTTTAGTTACCGGATTTAGTGGAAGAAAAGGGGACAATCGTGCATATAGTCGTATTAGAGGATGATGAGAGTTTGAGCGCAATGATGGGTATCTGGCTGGAGAATGCTGGACATACCAGTAAGGTCTATGGGACCGGTGCCGAATTTAAATCCGGCGTGGAGGGCGACTCAGCAGATTTGTTGGTTCTTGATTGGAAGTTGCCTGATACCAATGGAGACGAGGTTATCGTTTGGGTTCGCGAGCACTTGGGTTGGGATATCCCGGTGATATTTGCAACAGGACATGAGTCCAAGGAAGATGTTGTAAAAGCATTGGAGCATGGCGCGGATGACTACATGGTTAAGCCTGTGGATCGCGCGGAATGGTTAGCCAGGATCAACGGTCAGCTTCGACGCAAATCGCTGTTGTTAAACAATGACCAGAGATTGGAAATCGGCAAATACGTATTGGATTCCAATAGTCACCGTATCACTATGGACGGTAACGAAGTGGTTCTTACCAAAAAGGAATTTGAAGTTACGGAGTTGTTGCTGAAAAATGTGGGTAAATTGATTTCCCGAGAGGAGTTAATGAAAACCATCTGGGGTTATAATTCTGAAATCAATACCCGTACTGTGGATACCCATGTCAGCCGGGTTAGAAAGAAACTGCAGTTTGCACCTGAATTCGGATGGCGTCTAACTTCCATATACAATTACGGATATCGTTTGGAAAAATTGGAAAACGTACACTAGCCTGGTTTTACCGGGTCACACGGTTTGACCCGGTATGTTTCATTAGGGTTTTCTACTCAAACTCCAATTCTTCATAAACTTTCTGAATATTTCTCCCTTTTAAATCGTCGAAATTACTCAGGTGACGAAATCGCGATTGGTCGAGTTTCCCTACGTCCTCAATTTGTCCGCCGGATTCCATGAAGGTTGATACGGTATCGCGTAGAAACATCAGATAGTCTTGCGTTTGTTGTCTGGCGGTAGTCAAATCGGTGACCTTGCCGTGACCGGGAATGATAATATTCGGTTTAAATTTTTCTATGGCTTGAAAAGCGAGTATCCAGTTTTTCAGGTTAGAGAAAGACATTAACGACAAAAGCCTGTCGACATAGATAATATCTCCGGAGAACACCAGTTTTTTAGACGGGATCCATACAAAACTATCGCCCGGGCTGTGGGCCGGTGCGGCGTGTATTTCCACCTCCAGGCCATTGTATTGGAGGCGCAGTTGGGACTCAAACGTTTGGTCGGCGTAACTGGCATCGGTACCCGCCAAGCCTTTGTCTCCAACCAGATTGCCTAACAGTATGAATTGATCTCTTGCCCGGTGTTTTTGGTCGGCAACCGCTGCTGCGCTGGCGATAATTTTAGCGCCTAATTTCTTGAAATATGAATTGCCCAGCCAACGATGATCTTGTGTTCCGGTGTTGATGACAATGCTTATGGGGTTGCCGGTTATTTTCTTGATGGCATCATGAACGGCTTTTGCTCCTTGGTAGGTGCCGCCTGGGTCAATGAGCAGGACGTCTGTTTTACCGACAATAAATCCAAAGGTGGCATTGTTGCCCAAATTTTGCGGCGTGCGATTTTCCAAGGGGCCGATGATGGCGTAGACGTTATCCAGCACTTTTACCGCATTTAAGCTTGATGCTTGCGCGGTTTGGAGCAGGCTGAGTGTTAGGCAAAGGGTGACTGTGAGGCGCCGGAAAAAGCGGTGGAGGTTCTGGCTGAATACAGGATTCGTTGCTGTGATAATACGGGTTTTCTTGGGTGTTGCCATTGTTTGCTGCTTGATAAAAAACCGGGAACCTCGTATGAGGTTCCGTCGGATTTTTGGATTTGAATATT